>REDV01000144.1 GCA_007695365.1 Cryomorphaceae bacterium
GTGGTAGCGCCAGGGTTAATGGTGGTGGTGCTGTGGTGGCGGCCGTGCATATCATACAACTCCAGCTGCGCGCCGCGGGGCATCGGGCCGGATTTGAGGTGTACGCTCAGCAGGTCTTGCACGGGGTTGGGGTACATGCTCACCAGCACTTCTTCTTCGTGTACTTCTACATTATCTACCAAATGGCAACCCGGCACCAAACAGCCCATGCTATCCGTGCGGAAAACCCAGAGATCCTGGCCTTGAATGCTATCCAACGGGCTACCATACAACCAACCCCCGCAAACAAAGCCACCCTCTCCATCTGGAATGACATCATTTATAATATTTGCAGCACCATAAGATTGCGTGGTTGGGTGCATAAACTCACGGTACCAAATAACATTGCCGTCTTTGTCCGTGCGCAACATGATACCTAAGTTGGCTCCTGCGCGTTCTCCAATGGATATCAAATCTTCATTTTCCAGTTCTTTAACAATGCGGAGCTTTGTGTAATAATTAGAACCCTCAAATAAATCCTCATAGGTGTGTTCCCAAATCAGATCGCCCGCGCTGTCTAATTTGCTGATGTATGGAAAAGTATAATGCTCAGTGCCGCCAATGGTATATTCGTTCCAACTGCCGCAAAACACATAATTTGCATCGCTGCTTTGTAACACATCGGCCCATGAGTCTTCACGGGGTGTGCCGATTACTTTTGACCATTGTTCATTTCCGGCGCTATCAGTTTTTACAACAAAATGATCAATGTTTCCTTGACTGTTGTATGAACGCGTATAACCTCCAAGCAAATACCCTCCGTCAATAGTCGGACAAATATTTAGGAACTCATCTACACCATTCCCGCCAAAGGTACTTAGCTGTACCATGTTTCCGATACTATCTGTGATTAATACAAATGCATCAACATCACCGTTTCCTACAGGTGGTATATTAATTGACCCCACACATGCCAGATTCTTGTTGAATGGTTGTTCTGTTGCAGCACGCCCAATTGACTGATTGATTGAATCACCGTATAGTTGGATCCACTCTATTGAACCATCTTCATGGTATTTATTCAGCGTTATCATAGATTCTAATTCCGAATCATACCACCCTCTGGAACCTGATGAAACAAACGTGCCATCTAAAAGTTTGGTACTGGTATTGGCAGTCCCAGTGTATAGTGGTCCTGTTTCATCCAGGTTAAAATGCTCAAAAAGCACTTCCCCTTGAGGGGAGATAATAGTTCGCCCTAATCCAAGTTCATAATTTATGCTTCTTCCGCTGTTGAATAAAATGTAGTTTCCATCAATCATTAGTTCAATGGAAAAACCATTTTCAGGCATATCCAACCCCATAAAATCTATGCGCTTATTGAAGTACTGCGCTTCTGCTTGCAGAAAAAACAGAAGCGCAGCAATCATCAATAAAGTCGTATGCAATATGGTTTTGGCATTTACCATTTCTAGCGGATTACTTCAAATCGAATGCTCTCAATGAGCCGTTCATCATGGCGCAGTTGAAACAGGTACAGGCCGGGTGACCAATTGGCTGTATTGATTTCCCGGATACCCACTTCGGTATTCAGAAAATCGACCAATAAACGTTGACCATGCACACTGTACACTGCCATGCTCACTTCATGCGACGGCATTCCTTCGGGTAATCGCCAGTTCAGGTAAGCCATATCTTTGGTAGGATTAGGGTGTACCGAAGCCAGGGCTTTTCTCTTTACCGCAGTGTTTTCCTTTTCAGCCTTCATGCTTCTGGGTTGCACTCCGGGCATTACGATGACTTCTTCATACTCTGCCAGCCCGTAAGTCTCCAATAAAGATTGCGCCAGGTATGCCTCGCTGCTGTGTTCATTCGCTACAGCCAATAGTGTGGTTTCGTTGGCTGCAATGACCCCATCAGCACTTGCAGTATCTTTCAAAGCATCCACCACTATAGAGATTACATCTACGTAGTCGTTTGTCCAACGCAAATTCGGCGCCTGTGCCAGCAGTGCTTCGGCTTGTTGGTATTGCCCGCGTTTCAGGTGATAGGCCATCAGGGTTTTCAATTGTTCATCATCAGCATCATCCGAAAGGTAGTGAATAATACTGTCATTCAGTGCCAAGGTACTATCCTGCCGAAATGCCTGCCGTACAAAATCCATCCGGGCAGATTCTTTCAATCCATCAAAATACGACAATTCCGACTCCATGATCATGGTGTAGGACACGCCTCCGTTCTGACCATCTTCTACCAATTCTTTATAGTAGTCGTCGAAATCTGATCGATTTAAGGCGGTGAGTACATTTTGCGGCAAAGGACTGTTGGCCAGTAATACCTGGGCAACGTGCCAGGGGTTCATTGCGGGGTCGCGTTCTATTGCGGCAATTAAAACGCGGTCGGTAACACGCGGCGATGCTAGAAGCATTTCATTGCGTATTTCAAAGCTTGACACAAATTCATCATCAATCAAATCCAACAGAAACTGCGTATCACCCCCATTTACGGTATCCTTATAGACTTCGAGCAACGTAACATAAATTGCCTTGTTCTGATAATAACGATCTCTGAAATCACCTATAACTCCGCCGGAAGACAAATCACTCGGGCAATGCACTTCTTTAACGAAGTCAATTTCTGAAGCCATTACACCAACGTAAGGTAAACCGGTATTGCAGTCAGGCCGGGTTTCGGATTGCGCAAACGGAATATAATTGTGGAAGCTGAGTTCAGGAGATGAATCATCTACATAAAATTCTTTGTCGGTGGTGGTCGGCGGACAAACCGGGTAAAACCGGTTTCCTGCACCCGGCACCACGGCAGTAATTACGCCCTGGTGCATGGAGATTTCGCCTTCGTTAGTAAGCGCAATGGAATAGTTTAATTCACTATACACCCCAGGCGTAACCTGAATTCCAAGGTCATTGCAGCGGAAAACTAAACCTGTGGCTTGTGTTGCTCCTTCTGCGGGGTCGTACCGGTTATCTCCCATAACAAGAGCTCCCACTTCCAAAGTATGGAACTCATTATTAAAGCCAATTCGGTTATAGTGGTTTCCTGAGTTTCGAATGGCCACTCCTACATTCTTGTGAATATTTGAAGAGTAAAATAAGTTTTCTTCCACTTCATATCCAGTACTTCCTCCGAGGTACAAACCAAATGGTTCTTGGGCTGCCTCTCCGGTGGGCCAGGTGAGGTCTGACGGGTCTGATACCACAAAGGTGTTTTCCACAATCTCCGCCAGCCCCGAGTACCTTAACGATACCCCGCCAAGGTTGCCGGTAAAGGTGTTTTCGGAAATTTTAATGTCGTCGAAACCGAGGGATTTAACACCGATACCGAGTGCGAGGTTTTCGAAATGGCTGTTGGTCACGTGAAAACCGCTGTTGGATGCAGCGATACCTTTTCCGGCATCGAGAATAGAAAACTCATCGGTGCGGGTGTTCACGAAGTCGCATCCCTGAAATTTAATATTGGTCACCCCGCGCAGCACTACCTGATACCACGGAATTTCTTCTTCAAACAACCAATCGTCGTTGATTTCGAACGTGGTATTGTAAAATTTGGTTTTGTTGGTGAAGGCTCCGGTGTAATCATAAGCCTGAACGGCTTGCTGGCAATTGAGAAACGTGGCACCGGTTGAGCAAATCAGGTAGCCTCCGGTGGTTGACAGATCGGGGGTGCCATTTTCGTTTCTTACACCAAGACTTACGCCGAGTGTGGCATTCTCGATGGTGCCCCCGTTTTGCATGATTACCCTGCCCTGATATTGAGCTAACTGCGGTTGGTTGGGGGTACCGAGGACTTCGATGCCGCGCCACATGCCACCGCAGGCGTTGTTAATAACACCACCATTAACAACAACTCTGCCACCAGGCTGAACTCTGATTACAGCGTCATCAGGCATGAGTAGCTCGCCAAGAACCGTAAGAGTAAGCCCTGGGCCAACCTCTAAGCTGGATGTAAAAACAAGCTCTTCATCAGCTTGAACTGTTAAATCTGCATTGAGTGTTTGCATGCCATTTCTAACTAAATCAACCCGCCAGGCACCACGACCAAAAGTAGAACTGAAGTATCGCATATCATCATCAGACTGTTCCTATCCGTTCTGGTTTGCTACCGGGGTCAAATAATTCGTCTATGCACGCCCCAACCCCATCCCCAAAACTCTCCTTAACTTCGCTCCATGATTTCACCCCAAGAAGCGCTGGAATATATCCGTAAAGCCACACCGGCAACCGCGGCAGAGCACAAATCGCCCGGTGAAGCACACCTTCAAACCCTGGCCGAAGACGTGGCCGCGCCGCACCACCACCCGTTTTTTGACCAGTCGGCCATGGACGGCTACGCAGCCCGCTTTGAGGATTTGGTTTCGGGACAGGCCCTGCGCATTGCCGCCCATCTGCCGGCAGGCTCCACCACTCTGCCCACCATTCAACCGGGAGAAGCAGCGCGGATTTTTACCGGCTCTGCCATTCCACCGGGAGCCGACACCGTAATCATGCAAGAGCATTGCAGCACCGAAAACGATCTACTGGTGGTCGAACGTCTCCCCGAAAAACCGGGCACACACATTCGCCGTTGTGGCGAGCAGATTGCCCGTGGCGAAGTAGCCCTCCCAAAAGGAAAGGTGCTCAACAGCAGCGCCATTGGGTTTCTGGCAAGTATTGGTGTGCAGCGTGTTTCGGTATGGAAGCGACCAACAGCAGCCATTATCACTACGGGAAGCGAGTTTATCCGGCCCGGCGAAGAACTGATGCCCGGAAAAATCTTTGAAAGCAATGGGATCATGCTGCAAACGGCTTTGCAGGAACAAGGCATCGCCTCAGAAAGGCACATCTGCGAAGACGACCCCGAAAAACTCACCGCGCTGATTAACCAACTCGCCGAAAAAACCGATTTGCTGCTGCTTACCGGCGGTGTGTCGGTGGGAGACCACGATCACACCCCCTCTGCACTCAGCTCGGCGGGATTCAACATATTGTTTCACAAGGTGAACCAAAAGCCCGGCAAACCCCTGCTCTTTGCCACCCGCAAGGATTGTATGGCCTTTGGACTTCCGGGTAACCCGCGCTCGGTACTGATGTGCTACCACGTGTACGTAAAGGCCATGCTTGGGCAATGGACAGGGCAACAGGAAATAAGCTGGTTCAGCGGTCGTTTAAGGCTGACCGATGAACTCATCAACCGCAGCGGTAAAACCGTCTTCGTTACCGGCAAGAGAACCGACCAAGGCGTTGAGCCCCTGCGCGGACAAAATTCACACATGTTGCAAAGCTTTGCCCGGGCCGATACCATCATTGTTCATCCGCCCGAAGCGCCGCAACTAAGCGCCGGAAGCACGGTTACCGTTATCCCCCTGTGAAAACACAACACACAACGCAGTTTTCAGCGGCCATTTTAGCCGGAGGAAAAAGCACTCGCTTTGGCAAAGACAAAGGTTTGGCGCTGCTTCACAACAAGCCCCTTGTGCAATACGTGGCAGAAGTAGCCAGGGCCGTAAGCAACGACGTATTGATCGTTAGCCAAAACAAAGCATACCAACCGTTTGCCGAGCGATGGGTGCAAGATGAATACAAGGATTGCGGTCCTTTGGGCGGATTGCACGCCGCGCTTACCCACGCCAAAAATCCGTACTGTTTTCTGCTGGCCTGCGATATGCCCTACCTGTCGCTGGCCTTGCTGGAGGAAATCAAAAAGCACATTCATTCGCAGGCCATGATACCCGTAATGAACGGCCACATGCAGCCCCTGTGTGCCTGCTACCACCGCGACGCCCTGCCTGTGGTTACTGCCCGGCTTGAACGAGGCTTTTTTAAAATGAGCGACACCATTGCATTACTCAACCACCAGTTGCTCGGCGTGGATGAAAATTCCGACCTTTACAGCCCTGAAATGTTCATGAACGTAAATACCCTCGCAGAATGGCAGCAACTCCGGAAACCATAACACTGCGTTTTTACGGGCAGCTGGCAGAGCTGGCGGGTACCGAAGCGGAAGAAAAGGCTTTGCACAAAAGCATAACAGCCGGAGAATTGTTGGAGGAGATCCGCAGAGACCGCCCCGTCTTTCGCAGGTTATCCATGACCATAGCATGCAATGACCGCAACGTATCCCGCCAACACATCGTAGAACCCGGAGATGTAGTGGATGTTTTTCCACCCTTCGCAGGAGGCTGAAACGTGAACAGCAACGAACGATATACCCGCCAGATGGCACTTCCCCGTTGGGGTGAAGAAGGTCAGCAAAGGCTCCGAAGCGCGCATATTGCAGTGGTTGGTGCCGGTGGACTGGGTTGTCCGGCCCTGCAATACCTCGCCGCTGCGGGAGTGGGCCGTATCACGGTGGTTGATTTCGACCGGATTGACGTCAGCAACCTCAACCGCCAGATTCTCTTTTCGCCCGCCGACGTAGGAAAACACAAAGCCGAAACCGCCTGCAAGAAACTCCGCCTGCTCAATCCCGAGGTGGAACTCATTGCAGTGAATGAGCCGTTCACTGCCGAACTTGCCGCGGGCCTTCTTCCCCATTGCGACCTTCTGCTGGACTGCACCGACCGCCTCCATGCGCGCTATGCCATCAGCGACGCCTGTGTGCGATACAACAAGCCGCACATTCACGCCGGCGTGTACCGCAACGAGGGGCAGCTTGCCGTGCTGAACTGGCGCGGAGGGGCTACCTACCGTTGCATTTTTCCTGCGCACCCATCTTCGGAGCATACAACCTCCTGTGAAGAAGCAGGTGTGATGGGTACGATTCCGGGCATGTTGGGCGTTTTACAAGCGCACGAGGCCATCAGGGCGCTGATCTGGCCCCACGAAGTGAAAGGAAATGAGCTGAGATTGATAAACCTGCAAAACAATACCATGAGAAACATTGAAACAGCACGCAGCATGAGCTACGGGAGCGACGCCGCGCCTGTACGCGAAATTTCAGCCGATGAGCTGATTACACAACTGGAACAAGGCAAAACGTTCACCTTTGTAGATGTACGCGAGCCCTTCGAATCGCCCTCACCGGCGCTTTGGAATGCCCTCAATATTCCCATGAGCTCATGGGTTCCGGAGGAAGTAGCTACCCGGGTATCGGCCCTGAAAGATTGCATCATTTTCTGTCAGCATGGCGTGCGCAGCATTGCGGCCATTGCCTCTTTGCCGCTTGAAATTCAAGCCAATATCACCAACCTTACAGGTGGTTTGGCTGCCTTCAAAATTGCCGAAGCCAACAAAATCGCCCAATAGAAGACATGGCAGAAAAAAAAATCAAAAACATTTTTCGCGAGGGAGCCATTTCTCCCGACACCATCGCTCAGAGCATTGCCCATCATCAGCACAAAACGGGTATCGGGGCGCACTACCTCTTTATGGGGCAGGTACGCGCCGATGAAATAGACGGCCAAACCGTCGCTGCCATTGAGTACTCTGCTCAGGAAACCATGGCCAATGAGGTGGTGCACGAAATCCGCGAAGAGGCTTTTGCCCGCTTTGACCTGAGTTGTATGCACATTTACCACAGTTTGGGTGTGGTAGAAGCCGGTCAGCTTTGCTTTGTGGTGTTTGTGTCGTCGGCCCACCGCGAGCAGCCCTACGAAGCGGTGCGCTTTATTGTGGATGCCATCAAGGAAAAAGCCCCTATTTTCGGCAAAGAGTTATTCCACGACGGAAGTCACCAGTGGAAGGTGAACAAAGCCGCTGAATGATAGACATTACACACAAATCCAACACCCTGCGGGAGGCCCACGCCAGTGCAACCCTCGTGTTGAGCGAGCCGCAAGCCATGGAGGCTTTAAGCAACAACCGTGTTCCCAAAGGCAATGTGTTTGAAATGGCCAAAGCTGCCGGACTGCTGGCGGTGAAGCAAACCCACACCACCATTCCCGATTGCCACCCGCTGCCCATTGAGTTTGCTTCGGTAGAGTATGAAACCGAGGGGCTGGAGGTGCGCATCCACATGCGCGTTAAAACCATCTACAAAACAGGGGTTGAAGTGGAAGCCATGCACGGTGCCAGTGTGGTAGCCCTCACCATGTACGACATGCTGAAGCCGCTCGATAAAGGCATCGAAATCCACAACATCCGATTGGTGGAAAAGCGCGGTGGAAAAACCACTTTTAAAACCAATGAAAGCCGGCCGTTTAAGGCATCGGTGGTGGTTTGCAGCGATTCTGTATCGGCGGGAAAAAAGGATGACAAATCAGGGAAAGCCATTGTTGCCAGGCTGGAAGAATTGGGCGTTGAAACTGCGCGCTACGAGGTCATCCCCGACGAGCCGCAGCGCATTCAGGCAGCATTAAACCACGCCCGCGAAAACCAAATAGACCTGCTTATTTACACTGGGGGCACCGGCCTTTCGCCCCGCGACCACACGCCCGAAACCCTGCGTCCCTTGCTGGAACGTGAAATTCCCGGCATTGCGGAATACATCCGCGCCTATGGCCAACAGCGCACCCCCTACTCCATGCTTTCGCGCAGTTTGGCGGGCATGGCAGGGCAAACACTGGTTCTGGCGCTGCCCGGCTCAACCAACGGTGCCCGCGAATCCATGGACGCCATTTTTCCGGCTGTTTTGCACATCTTCAGAGTGCTGGATACGGACTTCAAGCATTAGACCGGTAAAACTTCCATCATCAAGCAGAAATTTGTATCTTTCACGTGTTGTCAATCCGACGGCTCATAAATTCTTTTGCACCACCACAACCATCTCAATGAAAAAATACATTCTGATTCTGCTTGCAGCGCTTCCATTCATGGCCGTTGCCCAGGTTAAAACCGTACCTTTTGACGTGATTCGCAACCAACTGAACAGTGGAATGCCGTTGCCTGCCGAGGAGTCGTTCAACATGAAAGGCATACTTCCCGCACAGGTACGGCTGGTTCAACTGGATATACACCGTGGACGACAGCGAAAGGAACCCGATTTTTCCTACCACTGGAAAGCGCCTTTTGATTTCAAGGTGGAAGAATACGAGATCTACGTGGCCGAACCCCTCCGCAGCAACAAACGATACACCTTTACCTTCTCGTACTACAAACCGGCTTCAACCGATGATTTGCGCGAACTTCGCGACGCACTTTACCAGAATCTCAGCTCCTACCTCCACGCCAATTACCAGGTGAGCCGAAGCGGTTTTTCGTCGCTCAACCCGCGCAGAACGGTGATGAACAACCTCGATCAAATTGTGGTGAGCGCTACCAACCGCTACGAGCATTTCATCGCCATGGATTTTCCGGGCTTCAGTGATATCGTACGCCAAAAGATTGAGCAGCTCGAAAAGGTACGCATGCGCGACGCCAGGTTCAACGTGTTTGGTGGCCGTAAAAACATTGACAGTGTACGCGTAGCCTATGCTCAGCAACAGATTGAAGAACTCATCAATATGGTAAAAGCCGAAACCGACCAGTACCTCAGTCGCGATATGCTGGCGCTTGCCGACCGCAGAGAAATCACGGAGTTCGAAACCGAGCGTCTTCCCTCCTACCTTCCTGTGAATGTTGGCTTTGGCGGAGCCTATTTCAGCGGAAACTTCGAAAACCTCGACTACGGCTCAGCCCCTTACGTCGGAGTTTCTATTCCGCTCGGAAACCGCACTTTTAAGCGCTACCTCGGCAATGCATCCATTTCTACAGGTATCATGTTGTTAAACATGCAAAATGCTTCCGGCGAAACAGTTAGTGGTCCGCTGATTGAACGCCCCATCTATGCAGCTTTAGGGTACAAGTTCCTCAACTTCTTCCGCTTTCAGGCAGGTGCTACCATTACGTCAGTGCAAAGTTTGGGTGGCACCGAGCGCATCAATGTGTATCCCTTTGTGGGGCTCAGCTTTGAATTCGACCTGAATATCCGTCTAAACAATCAGCGATAATGATGTTGCGCCGGTTCTTCTGCATTGCACTCATTTTACTTGTGGCCGAAAGCCTCACTGCCCAGCTCTACCCTTATAGCTGGAGGCTTGGTGTGAGTGCAGGTTATACCACCTATTACGGTGACCTAAATCCCTTTGCTATCAATGGGCTGGGCGATGCCGGCAAAGTATTCAGGCTGTACGATTTCAACCCCAATTATATTCCCGGGGCATCGTACAATGTATCACTCGAAGCCCGTCTGACCCCCACTATGGGCATTGCATTAAAAGGCGGCCAATACAGCTTTGCCATGAGCGATCGCTTTGTGAACCGGGCCGGAAACCTGCAAACCGATGCATTGAATTTTGAACGGGCACTCAACGTGAAAACGAACATCTCGGACGTGGGAATTGCCTTGATTTTTGGCACTGACAACGGCTGGTTCCTGAACCGAAAAGCAAGCTTTGCGCCTTACCTCGGAATCGGAGCCGGTATCCTGTGGTTTGACACCTACGCCGATTTGTACGACGACAACGGCCTGCCCTACGATTATACCCAGCCCGACCTGATGACTAACGGAGTGTTCGAAACGGCTCTCAGACCACTGCGAACTGAGCTCAACGACGAATACAGTCGGCAGGCCTGGTACGCTGAACTGAGTCTTGGTTTTCGCTGGAGGGTGGCCCACCGCTGGGAAATTTTTGTGCAGAGCGATTTCAAGTACGCATCCACTGATTACCTGGATGATGTAAGCGGTCGTTACCGAAGAAATTACGTGAGCCCAGAGCAGCAACTTGCCGCCAATCCCACAGGACTCCCGGAAGAAGGAGGCTTCGCCTATCGCGGAAACAACAACGGAATCAACGACTTTTACATCTACCACGGCATTGGGTTGCGCTTTAATTTCCGCCACCGGCGAGATGCTTTCCGTGCTCCTACAGTTACGGGTCGTATGTTGGGTGACGCGTACATGCCTGCGCCTGAAAAACCTGATACCCGCAGGGAAGCTCCCGCTGCAAAGGCGGATGATGTTGCAACAGAAGTTCATTCTGAACGCACACGCAGCCAGGTAGAGCTTGAACCAGAAATGGAGGAAGAATTGCGCAGCGCATTGGTGTTTCTCCACCAGGAAATTGAAGACCTGAACCGCGCCGAAGAGTCGCGCAGGTTGATGTTGCTGAAAGACAGCCTGCAGGAGGAAATCAGCAAACTAAACGACACCATTCGCATCATGGTGCGCGATACAGTGAGAATAGAAGAAAACAAGGAAGAACTGGCAGGATATCGCACCCAACAGGAAATGTTGAACAACCGCCTAGACAGTTTGTACCGCATTCACGCAGCATTGCTGGAAGAACTTACCGCGCCCGATACGCTGCCCGCGCCGCGCAGGTTTGAGCCCGCTGCGCCTGTGGCTGTGGCGTCAGAGCCTGTAAAAGATACCGTGCGAATCAAAGAGCCCGCCGACCGCAGCATGGAAGACCGCTGGATGGCCCGGTTGGAGGCACAGGCCAAACGAGATTCGGTACTGATGACCCGGCTCATGGACTTGCTGGAAGACAGGGGTGCTCCTGCTCCGCGTACCGTACCTTCCGCAACGGAAGACCCATTGGCACCGCGTGAAACCGACGCTGAAGTGAGCCGTGCCGAAATGGAAGCCCTGAAACTGGAAATGAAATTTCTGCAGGACGAGGTTGCCAGAAGGACGGCCGCTACAGAGTCCGGCGTAACTCCGCAGCCCGGTGTGCGCGGTACGGATGTGACTGTCATTCCCACGCCGCCTGTGGTTATTCGCGACAAAACCGGTGAAGACCGCCCACCTGTGGTTGTGATGCCCGGTGGGGTTGTATCAGACACGGCGCGAACACGACAACTGGAAGACCAGTTAGCCACACTTCGCAAGGAAATGGAATTGCTGCGCACTGACATGCGTGCCCGCGATTATTTACTCAACCTTGACAAGCTCACAGAAGAACGCAGGCTCCGCGACACACTGCACCGGCTCGATATGGAACACGACGAGTACGACGAAATGTTAGAGCGCCTTCGTGAAACCACACGTCGTCTGGAAACAAAAAAAGAAGAGACTCCCACACAACCTATCCCCGCTGAAAAAGAAGAACCCGCTCCTCCGGCAGAACCGGCCGTAACATTGCCTCCCGTTTCTACCTTCAAGGTTACGGTGTACTTTGCCATCAACTCCACAAAGGTGGATGAGAACGATGTGAACAAAATCCGCAAGGCGGTTGATTTGAGCAAGCACCACCCCGGGCATCGCTTTGTGGTGACAGGCTTTGCAGACAATACCGGTAATCCGGACTACAACAAGATCATTTGCCAGCGAAGAAACGAGGCTGTGAAAAACGCGTTGATCAACGAGTTTGGTATTTCCAAAGAACGTATCGAAACCCGAATCGGTGGGCAAATTGTACGCGGAAGCAAGCGTGGATCTGAGTCCGAAGACCGACGCGTGGAAATCACCTTGCGGCCGCCCGGTGAATAGGCTCCCTAAAAGCGTTTTTCACTGTGCTTTTCGATGGGGTCATCTCACCGAAGAATACTAATTTCGCGGCCTCAAAACACAACCTTTCCAATTTCCCCAAAAGCATGAACAGAGAAAAAAGTGAAGCGCTGATTGCCAGACGCAAAGCCGTAGTTGCAAACGGTGTGGGCATCTTCAACACAGCCACCATTGACCGGGCTCACGGAGCAACCATCATTGACGTAGATGGCAATGAGCTGATAGACTTCGCCGGAGGAATTGGCGTGGTAAACGCCGGCCACTGTCCGGAACCCGTTGTAAACGCCATTATTGACCAGGCCCGCAAGTATATTCACCCCAGCTTCAATGTGGTTACTTACGAACCTTACGTAGCCCTGTGCGAGAAGCTTGTGGAGATTCTGCCCCACGGCGATGCCACCAAGGTGATGCTTGTAAGCACCGGTGCCGAAGCCGTTGAAAACGCCATTAAAATAGCCCGTCAGGCCACGCAGCGCCAGGCGGTTCTTTGCTTTACAGGTGCATTTCACGGACGCACCATGATGGCCATGACGCTCACGTCCAAAATAGACTACAAGCTCAACTGTGGTCCTTACGCGCCTGAGGTGTATCGCCTTCCCTTCCCCAACTTTTACCGCTACGGCGCGCAGCTCACCGAAGAGCAGTTTGTGCAGCGCGAGCTCAAGCGTTTGTGGGAAGCTTCCAAAAACGTGGTGGACCCCAACAACGTGGCGGCTATCATTATTGAGCCGGTTCAGGGGGAGGGCGGCTTCTACCCCGCCCCCAAGGCCTACCTGGAAGGTTTGCGCGAGTACTGCGACAAGTACGGCATTGTGTTGATTTTCGACGAGGTGCAATCAGGATTTGGCCGCACCGGAAAATGGGC
>REDV01000145.1 GCA_007695365.1 Cryomorphaceae bacterium
GAGTACCCGTTTTTTGAGGATCGTTCATTGGATCGGTACAAGCGATTGATTTTAAGAATGTCAATGGGCGACTGGACGCGCACATTGTTTAAGGACGACCTGTGTCATTACCTGATCAAGGACATGAATGTGGGGTACCAAAGCAGCAAACCTACAGTCGTCTATTTGAATGGAGAGTACTGGGGTGTTCACAATTTGCGCGAACGGCAGGATGGTCGCTACCTGGAACAGCATTACGGAGTAAACAGGGATAACCTTGAGGTAATCAGCTACGAGCTTTTTTACCAGGCGGCCATTGTTGATGAAGGTGATGGAACATTCTATGACGCATTGCTGTCATTTATCCGAAGCAATGACCTGAGCGAGCCCGAAATTTATGAGCAGGCCCGCGCCATCATGGATGTGGACAATATGATTGATCACTACATCGCTCATTTTTACTTTTCGAACCTCGATTTCCCCAACAACAACAACGTGCTTTGGCGCGAGAGGGCTGACGATGGCATTTGGCGCTGGTTGTTTTTTGACTGCGATGCCTGCATGATTCGCACCCAGTACAATCAATTGGTGGAGCACCTATCGGATATCAATATCCACAACAATCCCGATTGGTCCATGGAAATTCTTCGTGCATTTTTCAGAAACAGGGAGTTTGCCAATCAATTTGTTACCCGTTTCCGAATGTTACTCAATGAGAATTTCAGGGCAGACCGGGTGATTGAGGCGATAGATCGCTTTGAGGAAATGTATGCTCCGCTCGTTCCTGAGCACATCCAACGATGGCACTATCCTGACCACATATTGGCCTGGCGGCGAAGTGTAAAGGATTTGCGGGCATTTGCCTTGTCGCGCCCGCGTGTGATGGCAGATTTTCTGAATCGTTACTTCGATGCCCCCTTTGTGTTGTATCCCAATCCTGCAGCCGGCGGGCAATCACTCAACATGCGTTTTCACCGTGCTGAAAACGTGCGTGAAGTGCTCGTTTTCAACATGCAGGGACAAATTGTAATGCGCTACAGCGGCGGTGAACATCCTGTAGATGAAATAACACTTCAACCCAATCTTGCCCGGGGCGTTTATGCTGTGAGGGTCAATCTAAACGGTCAGTTCCACACGCAGCGTTGGGTGGTTGGCAACTAGTCTCCAAGCGTTTCCTCCAGCCACCTGAAAAACTCGCGCTGCCAGGCTATGCCGTTTTGCGGTGAAAGTACCCAGTGGTTTTCCTCGGGGAAGTACACAAACCTGCTTTTGATACCTCTGAGCTGAGCAGCGGTAAAAGCTTCCTGTCCTTGCCCGATGGGAACGCGGTAGTCTTTTCCGCCCTGAATAATCAACATAGGCGTATCCCAGCGGTCCACAAAGTTTATCGGGTTGAAATCCTGATAGGCTTTTTGCGCAGCTTTGTTGTCTTTTTCCCAATATGGCCCGCCGATATCCCAGTTCACAAAGAACATCTCTTCCGTAGTGCCGTACATACTTTGCAGGTTAAACACTCCGCAGTGCGAGATGAATGACTTGAAACGGCCTTCGTGATGTCCGGCCAGGAAAAAAGCCGAATATCCGCCAAAGCTCGCCCCCACAGCGCCCAGCCTGTCATTGTCCACATAAGGCTCTTTGGCAACGTCGTCAATGGCCGAGAGGTAATCCTTCATGGCCTGACCTCCCCAGTCTTTGCTGATTTGCTCATTCCACTCTACACCATGACCAGGCATACCGCGTCTGTTGGGAGCTACCACGATGTAGCCCTGCGCAGCCATCACCTGAAAGTTCCAGCGGAAAGAGTAAAACTGGCTTAATGCGCCCTGAGGCCCTCCCTGAAGATAGAGCAACGCCGGGTATTTTTTGCGCGAATCAAAATTGGGTGGGTATATCACCCAAACGAGCATGTCCTTGCCGTCGGTGGTTTTCACCGTGCGACGCTCAATGTTGCTCAGAGATATTTTGTCGTAGTGGTGGTCATTTACAGAGGTGATTTTGTTCCAGTTTTTCCGGCGAAGGTCGTAGGTGTAAATTTCGTTGGCGTGGTTCATGTCGCTTCGGGTAACCACAATGGTGTTGCCCGCAATACCTACGATTCCATTTACATCAAATTCTCCTTCGGTCAGTTGTTGAACCACGGGTAGCTTTTTGGTTCGGCCGGGATAGTCCACTTCAAAGAGCTGAACGGTGCCATTTACAGGAGCGATAAAGAAAATCCGCTTACCGTCTTTGCTCCAACGGAAGCTTTTGACTGTACCGTCCCAACGTTCGGTAAGGTTCATTTGCACACCATTGTGCGATACGATGATGTCGTTTTTATCGGCTTCGTAACCGTCGCGGGCCATGCTGAGCCACGCAAGGGCTCCCTGGCTGGAGTACGACGGACTCGTATCATACCCGGGCATACCTTCGGTGAGGTTGGTGGTTTTGCCGGAAGCGATATCGTAGCGGTACAAATCGGTATTGGTGCTCAGAACTGCTTCGGTGCCACGGAGCTTTTTGCAGACATACACAATGCCCTTGCTGTCTGGAGTCCAGGTGTAATCGCTGCTTCCGCCAAAAGGCCGCGTGGGTGTGTCGTAAGGTTCACCCGACATGATATCTGTGGGCATGGCTTTGCTATCTCCCACCGGTTTGTAAAATACGTGATTGAATGTACCATCTCTCCAGGTGTCCCAAATGCGATAGTCCAGTTGGTCATATACATACACGTCGGATTTGACGAGTTTCGGGTAGTGGTCAACTCCCAGGACACGTTCAATTTTAGTGGCTTCGTGAAACAATTCCAACTTGCCATCGGGCGAGATGTTTTTGTTGGGAACCAAACTTTGCGCATCGCGCACAGGCTCGGGGTCGCCGCCGGTTATGGGTACCCGAAAAGAGGCGGATTGTAATTTGTTTTCGGCCATATCGGGTGTGGATACCTTGTACACCACATACTGCTCGTCGGCTGTAACACCAACCGGACTCACCCTGCCCAGTTTCCAGAGCAGTTCGGGGGTCATGGTGTTTTGCGCGATTACCGGAAGGCACAATGCCGTGAGCAATAAAAGGTTGAAGAGCTTTTTCATGAAGGAGCTGTTTTGAATGCGGGTAAAAGTAGCCAATTAGTTGAAAGTTGCCTGCGGGTTGAGAAGGGTTGATGAGAATGAAATATCCGTCAGTATCAACTCAAAACGGCCAAAAAGTTACAGTGGGTTTTCAGTGGGATTTGTTGGTTAAATGTCTGATTATTAAAAAAAACCGATCCCCTTTCAGAGACCGGTTTTTATTGGTGCTATTCGGGAAGCAATTACTTCACCACACTGATTTTTACCGTGTCAAAATCTTTGTTGTTGACGATAAGCTTCGCGATGTAGATGCCTGCGGGCCATCCGGTAACGTAGATTTCCTGGAAACCTGCATCGCTGGCGGCAA
>REDV01000146.1 GCA_007695365.1 Cryomorphaceae bacterium
AATGCATGCCTTGCTATTTAGAAAGTGGAAGACCAGAGTCAAAGGCAGGGATTGGTATGACCTGGAATGGTATATTAAAAAAGGAATTCCATTGGATGTAAATCACTTCTTAACCAGGGCAAAAGAAACCAATGACTGGCAAGAGGATAGTATTTCTAATGAACAGATTATTGAGCTTTTAGATGCCAAGATTCAATCAGTTTCTTTCCGAAGTATTAAAGAGGATGTGATTAAGTTTATCCCAAATAATGATGTATTAAAGATTTGGAGCCCTGATTATTTCAAAGATTTAATAGGCAAAATGAAATTTGAGCGGGCTTGATCATAGCAGAAGGTCAATCCAGCGCACATAATCACCACATTTATCACTACAAAAGTTCACGGCAATTCTACCGATCGTATACATTTGCACCATCAGGGCGATTAGCTCAGTTGGTTTAGAGCACTAGCTCGACAAGCTAGGGGTCGCTGGTTCGAAAGCAGTATCGCCGACAATACATTTGCTACATTTTAACCAGATAATCGGAATAATTCCGATTATCTGGTTGTTTTTTGACACGTAAACAAGAATCCGTGTAATTTCCAATTTCAGCCACACGTGTTGCTAAAGTAGCAATGAACACGTATCTTTGTTTAAAAAGCAACAATGAATACTAAATTGACATTGACTTTGGACAGAGAGGTC
This sequence comes from Cryomorphaceae bacterium, assembly GCA_007695365.1. Classification (NCBI taxonomy): domain Bacteria; kingdom Pseudomonadati; phylum Bacteroidota; class Flavobacteriia; order Flavobacteriales; family Cryomorphaceae; species Cryomorphaceae bacterium. Next base: position 686 of record REDV01000146.1, read on the forward strand.
ATTGAAATTGCCAAAGTGTACGCTAAAGAAAGAGGGCAAAGTCTTTCTGAGCTGGTTGAAAACTATTTTAAACTGGTTACTGTCAGTCGCAGAAAAGTAAGCCATAAACAACTTTCCCCTAAAGTCAGAAAGTTGAGAGGAATAATCAAGCCTGACGAAAACATCGACTACAAACAAATTCTAAGCGAAGAATTATCGAAAAAGTATGGCGTTTAAACTGTTTTTAGATTCGGATGTGGTCATTGATTTTTTCACCGATAGAGCACCTCATGCCAATCCGGCAAGCGAACTTTTTGACTTGAATGAAAAAGGCGAAGTTGTCCTGTATCTTTCTGCTGTGAGTATAAACAACATTTACTATATCGTTCGGAGATTCCTGGGACATAAGAAGTCTATTGATGTCGTGGAAACGCTGATAGAAATGACCGAAATCATCGGAACGACAAAGAATGAAGTATTGCAGGCCCTGAAAAATGATTTCAAAGATTTTGAGGATTCAGTTCAATATTCTTCAGCATTGACAATTAAAGATTTAGATGCCATTATCACCCGAAATATTAAAGACTTCAGAAATTCAAAAATCGCGGTTATGACGCCGCTGCTTTTCCTGAAAATGAAAGAAAAAAGTGAAAGCTAATCGAAATGGCCGCCCCCACTCGTCCTCGTTTGCAACGAGGATGAGCGAGATAGCCGTTTTTAGCGGCTAAAACCCAAAATTCCTTACTTTTGGTTCATGAGCGGTGATAGATATAAGATTTCAGACCAGGAAGCACCCTCTGCCCGACTCGCTACCAACGGAACTGTAATTGACCGCGAAGAGCACTACCCCTTTGGCGACAGTTCATTACGCACATTCTCCAAAAAGCGTTATCGCTACGTAGGAAAAGAAAAAGACCTTGAAAGCGGGTTTGTAAGCTCCCACAAAGAATCCATAAAACCACTCCGGTATACCAGAGCGTTAATACCAACACATGAAGTCAACTAAGCTCATCAACGGCAACCGTTTTGAATGCTATTTCCAGAACTCTCCGCTGGTGAGCGACGGCCCGGGTGAAGGGCTGATCCGCGAAGATTATGTGGCGGGTTGGTCGGGCATGCAATCTCACAATAGCAACTGCACGGCAGCTGCGTACATTTTATGGAACCAGTTTAAAAATCTGTTCCAGTTCCTTATCGGTAATGGTACTTTTTTCGGACTTGTCAAAGATGGACGTGAGGTAAACATTATTGTGAGCGACTTTCACGTAAGTAATGACTCTTGCGCCACCTGATTTACCTTTTCCTTTGGAAGCAATAGCCAGACGGATTTTATAAAAGCCGTTGCCAAGAGCCGTTCCTTGCTCCGGTTCATCGGCGAGCTTTTCAATGAGCTCAGCCAGATCATTTTTAATCGAAGGGTATTTTTTAGCCAATCGCTTGGCTTGCTTGTCAAAAAGCGGTAAGGTAGAAATACTAAAGCTCATCCAGAAGCTCTTTTGCGGGACGAGCTTTCAATTTACCTTGCTCCACCAGTTTAAGCTCGTTTACAGCTTCTTTGAGTTCTTGTAAAATCTGCTCTTTGGTAGGTTCTTGATATTCCAATGCCTCCAACTCCTTGTACTGCTTTTTAAGTGCATTCCATTCTTTAATTGGAATGTAAACTCCTGTTGCATTGCCCTTGCTGTCTTGAATAACCTGAAGTTTCATTTTTAAAAAGGGGCTTTAAGGTTTGAAGTTGCAAAACAACTCAACACAAATTTACTGAATTTGTCATGAATCGCAATCAGCGGGACAAGGAGTTTGAATACGGCCCTGCCACTTCCACAAAGAATCCGTAAAAACCACTTCGGTATACCGGAGTTTTAGAATGGAAGCTGTGAAGGGCTGCGACAGCGAAGCGAAAAATTCTCGAAATCGCAAACCGGCTCAACCATAACCTACGCCTTTGTAAGTGGTAAAACAAACAAGACGATGGCTTTGAGCATGCCGTGCCACGCACATGCACCACAGTGCCAACTCATGCCAGAAAATCCGACGCATACCTCGTTTTACCGCTGTATTTTCGCGGCAATAGTCCGTAATCAATCTGCGTTCACACCTCATCAACGATGCTCAGAAAACTACTCATACTCTTTTCAGCCTGTCTCCTGCTGTTGTTGGGTAGCCTTGTGCTGTTTATTGCCGGTGTCAACACCGGGGTATTTGGCGATTTGCCCCACAAAGATGCACTGCGGAGTATCAAACATGAAACTGCTTCGTTGGTTTACTCGGAGGACGGCCGGCTTATCGGAAAGTTTTTTGCACAAAATCGAACCAATATCGGGTTTGAAGAGTTTCCGCCCCACCTCATTCATGCACTAATAGCCACCGAAGACGCCCGGTATTTTGAGCACAAGGGAGTAGATTATCGCAGCCTGATGCGCGTTTTCTTTAAATCTCTGTTGATGCGCAATGAACGATCTGGAGGAGGAAGCACCCTCAGCCAGCAACTGGCCAAGAACCTATACGGCCGGAAGTATCATGGCCCATTGAGTCTTCCTGTGAACAAAGTAAAGGAAGCCATCCTGGCCGGACGCATTGAAGATATTTACAGCAAGGAAGAAGTCATCACGCTCTACCTCAACACCGTGCCTTTTGGAGAAAATGTCTTCGGTGTAGAGGCAGCCGCCATTCGCTTCTTCAATCGCAGCGCAAAAGACCTGAGCGTTGAGCAATCCGCAGTGTTAGTGGGAATGCTGAAAGCCAACACTTTTTACAATCCGCGCTTGTACCCCGAAAATGCACTTCGCCGACGAAATGTTGTGCTAGGGCAGATGGAAAAGTATCAATACCTGGCTGCGGATGTTTCAGATTCATTGGCTCAACTTCCCATTGGGCTCAATTACGCCGATATCAGTCGCGAGGGGCCGGCCAACTATTTTCTGGTTCGCGTAAAGCAGGAAGTGCAAAGCATTCTGCAAGACCTCAAGTTACAGTCGGGCAAATCCTATGATCTCGAAAAAGACGGCTTAATCATCACCACCACGCTCAATCATCAAATGCAACAACACGCCCTGGATGCCTTCCGCATCCATTTGAGTAGGATGCAGCCTCTGCTAAGCCAACACTACGAAGGAAAGCGAAAGGATTCTCTGGTACGAAGAGCACTCCTACGCATGAGTCAGGCCGGTATCAACACCAACCACGATGTGCGCAAACAACGTGAACTTTATAGTTGGCAAGGGCATTACAATGATTCGGTAACCGCTCTCGATAGCATTTTGCACGACCTTACCCTGCTGCATGCCGGATTGGTAGCCATACACCCGCAAACGGGCGCTATTAAAACATGGGTGGGTGGCATTGATTTCCGAACGCAGCCCTACGACCAGGTTACGGCCAAACGCCAGCTCGCATCCGCATTTAAGCCCATTTTGTTTTCAGCAGGACTGGAAGCTGGCCTCACCCCCTGCTCCTGGCTGTCGAACGATACCCTTGTTTTTAAGGATCACAACAACTGGACTCCGCGCAACTATGACCACAGTTCAGGAGGCAAATACTCCATGGCCGGCGCGTTGGCAAAATCAGCCAATTTGCCTGCGGTTTCGCTTTTACTCGAATTGGAGCGCGAAAATCTGGAAGCCTTGTGGTCACAAATGGGTTTTGCGTCGGATTTTCCCGAAGGCCCCTCGGTTGCCCTCGGTAGTGCTTCGGGAAGCGCGCTTGAGTTGTGTGTGGCATACGCAGCCATTGCGAATGGCGGGTATCGCGTAATACCTACAAGCATTGAGCAAATTTCTACTGCGGATGGTGAAATTCTGTACCAAAGACAGGCGCAGCCCGAAAGAGCTTCGGTGCTTTCTGCACAAAGTGCAATGCTCATGCAGTGGATGATGCAGAAAGTAGTCCGCACCGGAACAGCCACTTCGCTGCACTCGGTGTACGGTATTGACGAACCCATTGCGGCCAAAACCGGCACATCACAGGATTATGCCGACGCCTGGTTCGGAGCGTTCACCCCTCAACTTGTGGTGGTTTCGCGGGTAGGAGCCTCGCTGCCCGAAGTGCATTTCAGCAGTGGCCAATACGGTTCAGGGAGTAAACTGGCACTTCCATTGGTGGGGATCATGCTGCGTGAAATCCGGCAAAGCTCCGATTTAAAACACATGGTTTTTGCTCCTTTTCCTCAGTTACCTCCAGCCCTCGAAGAGATTCTTGACTGCCCGGATTACCAGGAGCCCTCAGCGATAGACTCCTTTAAGGAATTGTTTCGTTCAAAACGCACGACGGATAAACAGCAACAGCGAAAATCCGAAAGAAAGCAGCGCAATGCAGAAAAGAAAAAGGACGGGCTTTTGCAGCGACTCTTTAACAAAGACAAACGGTGAGCGGTGTGCGGCGCGCAATAGGTAGCAGATTCTCTTTCAGTTGACTATGATCGGGCAAAAACAAGCTCAACTTAACCCAACGACATCTCAAGAATCTGGTGGTGCGAGGCATGCAAAACACAGCTCCCGTTTTCGATAACCAGCACCTGGGGTGATTGGTGGATGATGTTAAAGCGCTCTGCAACCGCGTTGGATACATCGCGGTATCGCAGTAAATCAATGAAGTGAAGATCTGTATGCTCGTCCGGAGAAAAACCTTGCTCAAACTGACGCAGCACCATGCTGCTGATACCGCAACGTGTACTGTGCTTAAACAGCAACACGCGACGGGTGGCCGATAATGAAATGATGTCTTCCAGTTGTGAAACGTCAGTGAGGTGCTTCCAATTCAGGCCCTGCTCCTGCTCCGGAGAAGATCCTGCAAAAAAGCGATTGAAAAAGCTAATTAATGCCATGGTGCGACAAAGGTAGCGGATTTGATGCCTTGGTTAACAAGCCATGGGCGCGAAAAGTTTTTTGAGAGTGTGTTGCAGTTCAAAGTCAAACCTCAACCACTCAACGCCGCCTACTACCCTTTTTCCTGCCGGTTTTTTTGCGCCCGGACCCTGCGGGCTTCCGCTTTTTCTCATGAAAAGCACCGAGGTATTCGGGGTCTTCCTTTTGTTTGCGCAAATCGAGCGTACGGGCAATTTCCTGCTCTTCGTCAGGTAAGTAGGGTTGCAATACCACTGTTTCGGGCAGGGTCAGTTCGGGGATTTCCTTTTTAATGGCCTTTTCGATGCGTTTTAAAAAGTGCAGTTCCACATCGTTTACAAAGCTCAGGGCAATACCCTCTCGGGTAGCGCGGCCGGTTCGTCCCACCCGGTGAATAAAGTGCTCGGGATCTGGGCCCAACTCAAAATTAATCACGTGCGACACCTCGCTCACATCAATACCCCGTGAGGCCACATCCGTTGCCACCAAAATCCGCAATGCTCCACCACGAAAAGCCTCAAAAGCGTTGATTCTGCTTTGCTGCCCCTTGTTGGCGTGAAGAATCTTCACCACCTCGCCGTACTTGCGTTGAAGATACCTGCCAAGGTTTTCGGCTGTGGTGCGCGAGCGGGTAAAAATCAGCACCCGCTGAAACGTTTCCTCGTTGGCCAACAATTGCTCCAGCAGCATGAGCTTGGTTTTGAAATTGGGCACACGATAATAGTAGAGCGCAATGGTTTCGGTGGTTTTTTCAGAAGTGGAAATGCGAATGTCGGTAGGAAATTCCAGGAATTCCGCGCTGAGTTCTTCCACGCGTTTGGAAAAGGTAGCCGAAAAAAGCAGATTCTGCCTTTTGCGCGGAATCACCTCCAGGATAGAGCGCAATTGCGGCATAAAACCCATATCCATCAAGCGATCGGCTTCATCCAGCACCAAAGTGTGTACTTTTTTCACCACAATGGCACCCTCAAGGTAAAGGTCCATAAACCTGCCCGGGGTAGCAATAACGAGGTCCACCCCTGTTTCAATCTGCTTACGCTGCTCAGTTTTCCCTTTTCCGCCATACACCGTGGCAATGCGCAAATCGGTGTATTTGGCCAGCTCGCGCGCCATGTCATCCACCTGTATGGCCAGCTCCCTGGTGGGAACAAAAATGAGCATGCGCGGCGCATCGCCCTGTGCGTAATTGAGTTTGCGCAGCAATGGCAGGAGGTAGGCAGCGGTTTTTCCGGTACCTGTTTGGGCCACGCCAATCACATCCTGACCTGAAAAAATCACCGGAATGGCCTTGCGCTGAATCGGCGTGGGCTCAGTGTAGCCCATATCATCTACGGCCTGCAAAAACTGGCGCGTAAGTGGCAAATCCGTAAACTGAGTGTCTGACATGGTTTTCGCTTGGCGGTAAAGGTCGTTGAAAAGTTCAGCGGGTTCAAATTATATTTCTTTTTTTTGCGGTAACTCCACTGCACGAAACCATGCAAGCACAGGATTTGGATTTTAGCGATATCCGCCCTTTTCACGACGATGAGGTGCCGGCGGCCATTGAGCGCGTGCTGCAAAACAAGAGCTTTGAGAAGCTGGTAGAATTCGTGTATCCAGAAACGCCACGCGAGCAGATTTACCGCATGATGCGTTCTTGTCGCAATGTGTTCGACTTTCAAAAAAACATCTCAAGAACGGCGGTTAAAGCGGTATTGAAGCGGTCTTCGGAAGGCTTAAGCTACAGCGGCTTTCAAAACATTGACCCCCATTGCGGACACCTTTTTATCAGCAACCACCGTGATATTATTCTGGATTCTGCCATATTGAATATCAGCTTGATAGATGAAGGAATTCCGAGCACCGAAACGGCCATCGGGAGTAACCTGCTTTCATTTACCTTGGCCGAGGACCTGAGTAAGCTCAACAAAAATTTCATTGTAAAGCGAAATGTGCCGCAAAAGGAGATGTACAACAACTCGCTCAAACTATCGGCCTACATCCACAGCCGCATCGCGGAAAACACTTCGGTGTGGCTGGCTCAACGTGAAGGTCGCAGCAAAGATGGTATTGACCGTACCCAACCTGGATTGCTCAAAATGCTCACCATTGGTTTTGAAGGGGCCTACGCAGACTGCTTTCACTCGCTGCACCTGTTGCCCATGACCATTTCATACGAATTTGACCCCTGCGATTTCCTGAAAGCACGAGAGCTGAAAACGATGCGTACCGAAGGTGCATACACCAAAGGCAAAAACGAAGACCTGCAAAGCATGATAACCGGCGTGCTGGGGCGCAAGGGACGCATTCATTTGCAGGTTGGCACCCCTTTCGACGATGCCATTGAGACCCTGCGTGAAGAGCGCAATAAAAACGAAAAAATCAGGATACTCGCCGAAATCATTGACCGCCGGATTAACAGGGGTTACAAACTCTGGCCCACCAATTACATAGCTCATGATATGCTGCACGCTTCGGATCACAACCGGGAGTACTACACACCTGAGGACCGCGAGCGTTTTGAGGATTACCTCCATCACCAGCTCGCTCAATTGGATCAGCCCGATGACACCGACCGCGAAATTCTGCTAGGCATCTACGCCAACGCCGTTGATCGGGTTCGCGAAAGTCTTGGTTCGAGCAGTGCGAGCATTTAAAGTGAAATAGCTCCTTTATATTTCTCAGGGTCAAACTGCATCATTTCATCCAGCGTGCGCACTGTAACGGTGTGGTAACCCGGACGCGCGCGGGCGTAGATGCGCAAGGCCTCTTCCCTGCCCCAGTTTGAGTGATAAAGAGCCTCATACAAAGGACTCAGGAACTTGCGCCGACCCACCACGCGCAGAAAATCTTCAAGTTCTTCCAACACGTCGCGATAGCCGCGCTTCACGGCTACTTCCATCCACGCCGATTTGATTTCGGCGTTGCGGGCCTGTGTGAGGTAGAGATGCGCATCGAGTTCTTCCAATCGCTCTACTTCAATATTGGCGGGCAAATTTCGAATAAAGTGCAACCACTCGTGGGTGGTCCAGCGATCCACGGGTAAATCCTGCACAGTGATTTTGCGTTTGTACCACTCATCCAACAAACCTTCAATGGTGGTAAAACGATCTGAAACCGGCACCACAATATTGTCAGGAAGTCCGGTACCGTACACCCATTCATCAATTCCAATGCCTTCATCTCCGGATGTGAGCAACTCGGTACGCAGGTATTCCAGAAACATTTCGGTAGTGATGGACTGGAACGCGAACTCGGAGAAATAGGATTTCAAAAACCGGTCAAACCGCTCGCGGCCAACTGTCTCTTCAATCACGCGTAAAAAGTTGTAGCCCTTTTCGTAGGCTATGTCCGACATTCCTTCATCGGGGTCCTGTCCTGCAAGATCCAGTTTCAGGCGGGTAAGCGGGCTGTTATCGCCGTATTTTTCAACCGTTTCGAGCAGATCCTGAAAATCCAGCAGATTGATCATTTCCGAATAGTCAGCACCGTAAAGGTCTTCCATGATGCGCTTTTCGATGTACACCGTAAAGCCTTCATTGAGCCAGAAATCGTTCCATGTGGCATTGGTAACGAGGTTACCGCTCCACGAGTGCGCCAACTCGTGGGCAATGAGTGAAGTCAGTGATCTGTCGCCGGCAATGATGGTTGGCGTACTGAAGGTCAGTCTCGGATTTTCCATTCCACCAAACGGAAAACTCGGTGGCAACACAATGATATCGTAGCGTTCCCACGGATATGCACCGTATAGACGCTCGGCACTTTCGAGCATTCGCGGAGTATCTCCAAATTCGTACACTGCATCATCCAGCAAGGCAGGCTCGGCATACACCCCTACTCGCTCATCAACTGCCTCAAAAGCAAGCTGTCCTGCTGCCATTGAAATCAGGTAAGGCGGAATGGGCTGTTCCATGGTAAACTGGTACAAACCCGATGGATTGGGTTTTTGTGGGTTCGAAGCGCTCATCACGGCCATCATTCCCTCGGGAACCTGCACATTGGCAGTGTAGGTCAATCGAACACCAGGACTGTCCTGACAGGGAATCCAACTTCGGGCGAGAATGGCTTGACTTTGAGTGAAAAGGAAGGGGTAAATGCCGCCCAGGGTTTGCTCTGGTTGAAGCCACTGGAGAGCAGATGCGCGGGGTGATGTTTTGTAGTGAATGATCACTTTCCGCGTGTTTTTATTGAGCTGAATGGTAAGTTTCTGACCGAATTCATTGCCATGACCTATACTGTACATGACGCCGGTAGGTTGATCGTCCAGCACCACTTTCAAAATTTCGATACTGTCTATATCCAGCACCAGTTCATCGGCTCCGACTGCGCGAGAAATGTTGTAACTCGCTGCTCCGGTGATGATCTGCTCCTCGAAATCCACAAACATATCGAGGTCGAGATGGGTGGTTACTGCACGGTCGGGCCGCGAAAAGCTGTGCGGGTCTTCCACAAACACCGCGGTACGTGGTTCAGGGCTCACAGATTCAGACGAGTGGTCGGGTGACTGGCATCCGGCCAGAAAAACTATCAAAAACAGGGAAACAGTACGTAAAGAAAACATTGCTTGCGGGTTTAATGCTGCAAAGGTACGCTGAGAAAGCGTGCAGGCAGACCATATGGTCATCCTTTCGACCTGTAGCAGGCAAGTTTCGGTAAAAAAGCAGAATGGCTCTATCTGTTGGGCGCCACCGGCTGTATGAGCATCTGGACACCCTCAGGAATGAGCAAGAGGTTGTTGGAGCGGTCCACATCGGCCATTCGGTAGCTGGGATCAATTTCCACCATGCGGATGTCGGTTGCAGGGTATGGAAGGGTTACGATGTACGTGGGATTGGTCCATCGCCACGGTTCGCAGTCCACCACTTTCACATCGCTCTTGCCGTGCTTTTTACGTCCGTACATGATTTCCATGGGGATGTAGTGCAATTCGTCTTTTCCGTTTTTCTTCCTGATAACCAGCTCTACCGGCATGGGCATGCGCCCGTATCGCTCGAGGGTAATCAGCGTTTGGTTGCCTCGCTGTTCAAGTGAGCGAATGGCGTAGTCAATCACCTCTGTGGTATTCACAAAGTAATTGTGGTACCAGTCGAGTATCATGTTGGATTCTTTCTCGGCAATACGCAGAAAATCATTGGGCCTGGGGTGCTTGAATTTCCATTCGTTGAAATAGCGCAGCAACACCCTATCCAGTGTTTTCTGACCGATGATATAGCTCAATTGATGCAAATACACCTGCCCCTTATTGTAGGCGGCAATACCATAGGCGCGGTTGCTCTGGTAGTGATCACCGTGCATGGTAAGGGGGTCTTCTTCGGCGGTACCCGCAATGGAGAGATAGCCCGCATAGGCGCGCTGGTGCATCTCACGGGGTTCTTCTTCAATATCAAACAGGTGATTCATAATAATTTCACTGGCGTATGAAGTAAAACCTTCATCCATCCACGGGTACAGGAGTTCGTGTGTGGCGAGCAACATCTGGTACCAGCTGTGCATCACTTCGTGTACCGTAACTCCCACCAGGCTGCCAAAACTGCGTCGGCCGGTAATCAGTGTTGCCATGGGATACTCCATGCCGCCATCGCCACCCTGAATCACCGAATACTGCTTGTAGGGGTACTTGCCAAAGTGTTTGTTGGCGAAAGCGAAGGTCTCTGTGGTGTAGCCCGCCAGGTTGTACCAGTTTCGCACCATGGTAGAATCCACACCTTTAAAAAGGAAATGAAGCCGGAGGTCTTCGTCGGTGTCTATGTAAAAGTGATTGTACTCCGGATCGGCAGCCCACACAAAATCGTGTACCTGAGGCGCTACAAAATGCCAGGTAAGTTTATCTTTTCCAGTATGATCTACCTCCACGCCATCGTCCTGATAACCATATCCAATTTCGTTCGCGTTTTGCAAATATCCCGTGGCACCCAGTATATATTGGGCATCAATGGTGATTTTCACGTCAAAGTCGCCCCATATACCATAGAACTCGCGACCGATGTATGGGTTGGGGTGCCAGCCGTCGTGGTCGTAGTTACAAAGCTTGGGATACCACTGTGCCATAGATAGGTCTATGCCTTCTCTGCTGTTGCGGCCTGCGCGACGAATAACAGGAGGTACCTGCCCGTGAAAGTCCATTTCGAGCACCGTTTTCGCGCCGGGTAAAATGGGTTTTTTAAGGGGAACCTGAAGAATGGTTTCGCGCACGTCGAAGTCGAGCTTTTTGCCATCCTGTCTGATGGTTTTGGGCTCGAGGATGCCGTATTCGTTTGGTTCGAGTTTGCCAATTTTATCATCTACCCGACGGTCGGGATCGGGTAATTCCTGCGAGCGCACATCCATCATGCTCCCGGGCTTAAAAGCGTTGAAATACAGATGGTAAAACACCTGGTTCAGGGTGTCGGGGCTGTTGTTGGTGAAGGTGAGGATTTGCTTTCCGGAATAGGTCCAGTCCTCCACATTCATCTCCACCTCCATTTTGTAATCTACGTGCTGCTGCCAGTAGGT
>REDV01000147.1 GCA_007695365.1 Cryomorphaceae bacterium
ACAAGGGCCAACATATCTGGATCGCGCAAGCAATCCAGCTGAAAATTTTTTAATCTATATTTCAGATTTTTCAGGCCAGCACGCCCGGTTAGTCTAAGCGTAGCCGGACGCTACGCTGGGGTGTTTAACACACGGCTTTATCTATTGATCAATAGTCGCTTGTGAGAAATGAGTTTGGTAAAAGCAGGGCTGAATTTAAATTCGGGAATTTAAACCGGTTAGGAAAAAACCAACGGGAAAATTATATTTGCTTCATACCAAGAATCTGATAACCAATGAAGCAAAAAACACTCCTATTCGCTCTCTCATTCCTGTGGTGCATATCATCCTTTGCACAGGGAGAAGATTTGATTGTAACCACCAAACTCGACAGTATTTGGTGTGATATCAAAAAGGCCGGCAAACTTGAAGTCACCTACCAACTTCAGGATTCTTTAAAAACCCTACCTGCCGAGAAAATCTACTTCACCCAGAAAAAATGGCAATTGCGGCCAAAATATTACAATGAAAATCTGGAAGTTAAACCATTTACAGCAAATGATTTAATCGTGAAAACAACATTGGATAGCATTGAATGTAATATCCAACGAATCGGCACCAAACAGGAAGAAAAGAGCGAGATTTTTTATTTACTCAAAGGAAATCCTGAAAAGCTGTTGAGCATCAACAAGCGAGATGTGTTTTACGTGGCTTTTGACTTGAAGAAAAGTACGACCAAGGGTGATTCTATGTTTGGGCAACCAACCAGACAACAATTCTTCAACACAGATTTTGACTACGCTCAGGCCTATCAATTAAAAACCGGTCGCATACCCTTAGGTAACGACCCCCATTGGAATTTCTTAGACTCCAAATGGGAAAAACCGGATGACTGGAGGTTTAAAGCAGGAAAGAAGTTAAGAACAGCTGGATCACTAATGCTTGGCAGTTTCGTTTTGTCTGCAGCCGGTATAATGGTCCTCACTTCCACCATGAGAAATTCCGAGGTGCCAGGTTTTACTCTCTTGGGCGCAGGAACCGTTTCTATGATTGGTGGATACATCTTTGTGATTGGAGCAGGTAATGCCATGCAGGGCAGATAAAGTCCAAAGATGTAGTCACGAGGATATTTGATACCGGTTTGGCAGGATATTTTTCCTCACCCCTACTCAATAATCTTAAACTCAGTACGTCTGTTCTGCTGCTTACCCTCAGCCGTGTCGTTGGAGGCAATGGGCTGATCCTGTCCGTATCCGGCATACACCAGGCGGCTTTTATCCACACCCCTCGATATGAGGAAATCAACCACCGCCTTGGCCCTGTTTTCCGATAGTTTTTGGTTGTGCTGCGCACTGCCGTCACTATCGGTATGGCCGGAAATTTCCATGCGGATTTGCGGATTCTCAACCAAAATGGCCTCCAGGCGCTCCAACTCAGATTTAGACTCCGGACGCAACTCAAACTTATTGGTGTCAAAGAAAATATTCCTGAGCACAACAGCTTTTCCAATCTCAATTTTCTTGAGGCGAATGTCCTTTTTATAGGACTTAAACTGTGCGTCGGCAGGAATGTTGAAGTTCTCTGAGTGAAAGAGATAACCCTCAGCCTCCATTGCAATTCCGTAATTGACGCCCGAAGGAAGCGTCACCAGGTATTTACCGGTAGGACCTTCTGAGCTGAAGGCTGCAACCACCTCGCCGGTGCTGTTGTCGGTGAGTTCAATGGTGGCTTTTAAAGGTTGACCGGAATCGTCGTCCAGTACCAGTCCGCGGAGCATAGCCAGCGAATTGGTTTTGATTTCAACCGCCGCCTCAACCACTGTTTCTGCAATGGGTTTCGACAAGCTGGCTATCAGATTGTCCTCTGCATTGAGCACCGGTTTTTTGGGCTCTCCCAGAAAGGTAACACGGTAATTGTCGCGGCCGCCAAAGCCCTCTTCTCTTACACTGGTGAAATAGGCAAAACGCGAATTGGCGGCGGGTACAAAAAACACATCGTGATCGGGTGTGTTGATGGGAAACCCCATGTTTTTGGGCACCGTCCATGTGCCATCATCCCGAAGGGTGCTGTACATCACGTCCATTCCGCCCATTGAATTGTGACCTTCAGAAGAAAAATACAAGGTGCGGCCATCCGGGTGAATAAACACACCTTCTTCGTCGTAAGGGGTATTGATGCTCGGCCCGAGGTTTTCCGCTTCGCCCCAACGCTGCCGACGCTCGTCCCAGCGGGTAACATAAATATCGCGCCCACCCTGACCTCCGTCGCGGTCGCTCACAAAATACAGGGTTCGATTGTCGGGAGCAAGGCTCGCAGAACTCTCGTGGGCATCACTGTTAATGGGTTTTCCGAGTTTATCGGGCTTGGTCCAGTAACCGTCGTCCCGCAAGGTTGAAACGTAAATATCTCCTTTGGTGCGCCTGTTGAAACGAAACAGGAAAATAGTCTGCCCATCGGCCGACATACTCACCGAAGCATCGTGGGTATCGGTATTGAAATCATCACCCATGTTGCGGGCGGGAGTCCACTGTCCTTCAATAAACTGTGAGATATACACGTCCTCGAAATAGTCATTGATATCGGGATCAATTTTGCCGCCGGTGGTTCCCGGACGGCGCGAGGTAAACATCAATCGCGTTTCATCCGCATTGATTACCAGCGCATAATCGTGGAACTCGGAGTTGATATTGGGCCCCATATTGTCAATCCACACGCGCAAGGGGTTTTTCATCAATTCACGTCCGTTGCTGCATTCTTCAATGTGGCGAATTACTTTTTCTCGCTCTTCCTGCTGACCTCTGGAGACCAACTGATTTCGATGAAGTTTGTAGTGTTCTATTGCTTTATCCCAGTCCATATTCAGGTGATAAGCCCTCGCCAGGTAATAATGTACCTGATCGTGCACATTGGGGTTCAGCTCAAAGGCTTTTTTGAAATACCTGAGCGCACGAGGTTTGGTAAAGGAATGCAGGTAACACAAGCCCAGCTTGAAATTGACCTCAGAATTATTGGGATTAAAGTCATATGCTGCCTCAAAAAACGGGATGGCATCCCGAAGCTGGTGTTCATTGCCGGTTGCCAAAATCCTGTCTCCTTCCTGCAATGCTCTTCTAGCATCACGCAAGCCATCTCGCTGATCGGGGAAAGCAGACCGCTCAAAGGGCACATCCTGTTGCGCAGCCAACGGCAAAGCAGCCAGCAACACCCACAGCGCTGTGAGCAACCAACTATTCGCAAACCATTTCATAGTACTTCGTTGCGTTTTTAACTCCCAGTTCTGCAGCCCGCGACCAGTCGGCACAGGCGCCTTCAATATTTCGCAGCATTTCGCGAGCAATGCCGCGGTTGAAATAGGCGTAAGCGTATTCCTTGTTCAGTTCAATGGCGCGATTGAGTGCTTTTTCTGCTTCAATCCAGTTCTCCATGTCAATGAGTACAGAGGCCTTGTTGTTCAAAGCCAGCACATAATCAGATTGTTTGCTAAGCGCGAGTTCAAAGTCGGCCAGAGCCTCAGGCAATTTACCCAATTCGTAGAAGGTATATCCACGGTTGTTAATGGCCACATGGTTGTCTGGGTCCACCCGAATGGCCTGCGTGTAATCCAGGATACTTTCATCTTTGAGTCCAAGTTTGCGTTTGGCCGAAGCGAGGTTATTGTGGGCCAGGGCAAATTGAGGGAGGCGTTTCAAACACTCTTCATAATCGGCAATGGCAGCTTTGAGGTTGTCCATTTTTAAATGACAGCTTGCCCGGTCGTTGTATGCATAACCAAAATCGGGGTCAACCCTGAGCGCCAGGGTAAAATCCAGTTGGGCATTGAGGTAATCCTCCTTCTGAAAATAGATTACTCCACGCTGGTAGTAGTAACTCGCCATATTCGGGTTGTAGTCAATGGCCTTGCTGTAATGATGGAAGGCACCTTCCTCGTCGCCGCGGGATTCGAGTATGCGCGCAAGGCCATAGTGGGCTGCATCGGCACTGTCGTTTAGGTTGATGGCAACGCGGAAATCCCTTTCGGCTGCATCCGGTTGGTTCATTTCCAACAGAACTGAACCCCTGTTTACATAAGCCCGCACAAAAGATGAATCGATTTCAATGGATTGAGTGAACATTTCGACCGCCTCTTTCAATTTTCGCTGACCAAAAAGAGCCACTCCCTCATTGAAACGCATGGCTGCTTCAGTGGTATTAACACCGGGTACATCAACTACGGCAGTGTCGGCCTGAAGCTCAACAAAAGTGGTGTCTTGCGCGTTGATTTCTAACGCAAGAAAGAGAAGAAAGGAAATGACCAACCGATACCTCATGCTTTGCTCTTTGAACACTAATACGAGAAGTGTGTTCTCAGGGATACAACGGACGGCCTTAAAGTAACGCATTAATTGCTACATTTGGCGGACTTACCATATATACCCCTAGCATTCAATGGCCAAAGAAAGCATACTTACCAAAAAATCATTAGCGTTTCTAGAAGAGTATATTAACAACGCGTCACCCACCGGTTTCGAAACAGCGGGCCAAACATACTGGCTAAACTATCTGACCCCTTATATAGATGAGTACATCAGCGACACCTATGGCTCTGTGGCGGGCATCATCAATCCCGGACACGAGTATAAGGTAGTAATTGAAGCGCACGCAGATGAAATCAGCTGGTTTGTGAATTACATCACCAAAGAGGGTTTGATTTACCTGTGCCGTAATGGTGGATCGGATCACCAGATTGCTCCCAGTAAGCGCGTAAATATCCACACGGACAAGGGAATGGTAAAAGGTGTTTTCGGCTGGCCTGCCATTCACACGCGCTTAGGAGGTGAAAAAGAAGAATCCCCGAGCATGAAAAACATCTTTGTGGACATTGGTGCTCGCTCAGCCGATGAAGTAGCTGAATTGGGTGTTCACGTGGGCTGCGTGGTGACCTTTGAGGATGAATTTATGGTGCTGAACAAAAAGCACTACGTGGGCAGGGCGCTGGATAACCGCATTGGCGGATTTATGATTGCCGAAGTGGCTCGCATGATTCGCGAGAAAAAAGTGAAACTCCCCTACTCGCTCTACATCGTGAATGCAGTGCAGGAAGAAATAGGTTTGCGCGGTGCGGAAATGATGAGTCGAACCATTGAACCCAATGTGGCCATTATTACAGATGTGTGCCACGACACCCAAACTCCGATGATCAATAAAATTGTGCAGGGCGATATCCATTCGGGAAAGGGCCCTGTACTCACCTACGGACCTGCCGTGCAAAACAACTTGCTGAAACACCTCATCCAGACAGCGGAGAAAAACAAGATTCCATTTCAACGAGCGGCCGTAAGCCGCAGCACGGGAACCGATACCGACGCCTTTGCCTACTCCGCCAAAGGGGTGGCATCTGCACTGATCTCACTTCCGTTGCGGTACATGCACACCACCGTAGAAATGGTACAACAAGAAGACGTAGAAAACACTATTAAACTGATTTTCAACAGCCTCAAAGCACTCAAGACCGGACAGGATTTCAAGTACATCAAGTAAAAGCCATGCTCAGGAAGCCGGGAAAAAGAATTTTTAACATCTATTTGTTGCTACATTAAATGTAGGTACATACATTTGCAACATGAAAATTGAACAAGCCATCCAGCAGACTACTTTTCGGAGCGAGACCGAAAAAATGGTGGTAAACCTTATTTACACCGGTAACTGGATTTTAGGCATAAACGCTCAAGCTTTGAAACCGTTAGGCCTTACAACACAGCAATACAACGTACTGCGCATTTTAAAGGGCCAATATCCAGAACCTGCTCCTGTTTCGTTGATCAGTGAGCGTATGCTTGACAAGATGTCCAATGCTTCTCGCCTCATTGAGAAACTTCGTCAGAAGAACCTGGTTGAGCGCAAAGTTTGCCAGCACGACCGCCGTCAGGTAGATGTTAAGTTAACGGAATCGGGACTTTCGGTGCTGGAGGAGGCGAATAAAAACGTAGGCAAAGCAGCCAAAGCCTTTCAGCAACTCAGTCCACAGGAAGCGGCAACCATTAACCTCCTTCTTGATAAGCTGCGCTCCAATGCTGGCCCGAACCTTGATGAATGAATTCAATCCAAAAACGATAACCTAAAACAACAAACATGAAAAAGATGATGCTCAGCGCTTTCGCCCTTGCTCTATCGCTTGTAACCATAGCGGGTGGTGTGGAAGTAAATGAAACGGTAATGACCGTGTTGCCTGCAGAGTCCAACATTAAATGGACAGGTAAAAAAGTAACCGGTTCACACTACGGCACCGTAAACGTGCGTCAGGGCAATATGGTACTTGGCAGCGATGGCATGCTGAAATCTGCCTATGTACAGGTTGACATGCGCTCCATATCGTGCGATGATCTTACCGATGCCGAAACCAATGCCAAGTTGGTTGGTCATCTGAAGTCTGATGACTTTTTTGGCGTAGAAACCCATCCTTACGCTGAAATCAAATTGAACGACTTTAAAAGCGGTCGCGATGCGAACACCTATACAGCCAGTGGAACGCTCACGATCAAAGGCAAAACCGAGCCTGTTTCTTTTGAGTTCCGCTACCGCGATGATGGGAACAACGCTCAAGCCATGGGTAAGCTGGTTTTTGACCGCTCCAAGTACGACGTTCGTTACGGGTCATCTTCGTTTTTCGACAACCTCGGTGACAAAGTGATCTACAACGATGTAGAGCTTGAATTTACCATGATGGCTGAAGCAAAGAAGAAGAAATAATTTCCGTTGTTTCAAAAACATCCAACCCGCTCACTGAAAGGTGAAGCGGGTTTTTTGTTTTGGAATACTTCTACCATAGCAGCGACGGCAGGAGCTGCGTAGCGGAGAAGTCTCATTGAGAACGGTGATTTGAGGAAAAACAAGTCTCTGTTTCAAAGAGATTTCTCCACTCCGTGCATCGTTCCTCAGCACTCCGGTCGAAATGACAAGGGGGTGTGGTTGAAAAGGATTTGGCGTGGATTCTCGTGGCTCACAATCGGTAATAAAAAGCAGGCGGGGACGCCTTGAATATGTCAGCATAGCGAGACGCTACGCTGAACGGAGTTTTTATTTCTGGTTATTAGTGTTTTGTCATTTCGACCGAAGCAGCGACGCCAGGAGCTGCGTAGCGGAGAAATCTATTATGAGATAGAAGTGTGAATTGAATGAGATTTCTCCCCCGAAATTCTTCGGGGCAGGCTACTCCGTGCATCGTTCCTCAGCACTCCGGTCGAAATGACAGCAATAGATAACTTAAAAGGCCAGACGTGGTGGTAACACACAAAAAAACCCTCCACCAAGGGAGGGTTTTAAGGGTGGAAGATGGGGTTCGAACCCACGACCTCCGGAACCACAATCCGGCGCTCTAACCAACTGAGCTACAACCACCATGTAAGAAAATTTCCGGTCGAACATGCGCTTACGCTCGAAGCCGCTCAATTCGGGAGCGCAAATATAGACTTTTCCTCCGCAACAATCCCAAGAAACGCGCCAAAAAAGTAGCCTGTTAATGCGTATTTTTCGCCGCATGCAGGCTCACGACGCCCACATTCTGATTATACCGAAATGGTACCCCCACCCCGCCGATCCGCAAAACGGGTCGTTTATCCGTTCTTATGCACGGGCACTGGCTCAGGAGCAGTTGGTGAGCGTGGTTTTTCCGGTGCCGGAAAATGAGCCCGGGGCCATCAGAACTGAAGGAAACGGAAACCTTCTCGAGGTTCAGGTGCCCTACGCTTCATCACAGTTGGGTTGGTTACCCCTGCGCAAGCTCATGAACTTTTTGCGCTACTACAAAGCCCTTATGCGCGGAGCCGGGCTGGTCAGGGAACAACGTGGAAAACCTCACCTCATTCACGCGCAGGTCACCATCCGCGCCGTGTGGTTCTCCCGCCTGCTGAGCCGCAAATGGAGCATCCCGTGGATGCTTACCGAACACAGCTCTGAGTTCCTGGACGAAAAGCCCTACGCCAGGCAGCCACTGAAGCGTATGATCAACAAGAAGCTCATTTCCGAAGCCGGACAGGTAACGGCCGTCTCCCAGGCGCTGGCGGGTGGCTTGCACAAACTCTCGGGGCGTATGGACATCCATGTGATTCCCAACCTCATCGTTTTTCCGGAATTACAGCCCCAACCATCAACGGATGAAGTGATTCAAGTGGCTATGGTGGGCGATTTAGTGGACGAGGTGAAGAACTTCAGTGGTGCGCTTCGGGCATTGGCTGCCATTCGGCCGGAATGCAAGCCTTTTCATTTTCATCTTGTGGGCGATGGTCCTGATTGTTCAAAACTCAAAGCGCTGGCAGCATCGCTGAAAATATCAGACCTTTGCACCTTTCACGGCAGAATGGAACACGCAGCAGTGCTCAAATTTCTGCCCACCATTGACTTTCTTGTTACCAACAGCTACAAAGAAACCTTCTCGATGGTAAGCGCCGAAGCCATAGCAGCAGGAAAACCGGTTGTTGTAACGCGCTGTGGGGGCCCTGAAGAGTGGTTTGCACCCTCCTACGGACTGATGGTAGAACCCGGTAACGACAGCGAACTCCCATCCGCACTGCTCAAAATGATGAGCAACTATCAAAACTACCCGCCCGAAAAACTGGGCGAAAACATCCGCAAGCAATTCAGCGCCAATGAAGTGCTCAGCGCCTACCGAAACTGTTACCAAAACCTTCTGAACCACTGATGGCCCCCAAAGAAATGCGCGTGGGTTTGTTGCTGAACGGGCTCTACCTTCAGGCATGGCAGGTACGCGCCGTGGAAGAGCTTCAAACCGTGTCGGGGGTGCAAGTTGTGGTGGGCATTCTACCTGTGGAGAGCAACCCAAGTCCCGCCAGATCATTCTGGTCGAAACTGAATGCTACCGTGCTTTACCGTTGGTACCTCAAGCGCCTGCATATTAAACAGTTGTGCGAATCCACGCCCGAATGGCTGCAAAAACTACCGCTGATCAGGGTGCAGGCTGTGGAGCAAAAAGGAAGCACCTTTTTCTCAGAAAACGACCTCAACGCCATCCGCGCGCACAAGCCTGATGTGCTGTTGCGCTTTGGTTTCAACATTCTGCGCGGTGAGGTGCTGCATGTTGCCCCGTTCGGCATTTGGTCTTTTCACCACGGCGACGAGCAGTTCTACCGGGGTGGACCTCCTGCTTTCTGGGAAATTCTGCACGGCAAAAAAGTGGTGGGTAGTATTTTACAACGGCTTACCGAAAAGCTCGACGGCGGCATCGTGCTCAAAAAGGGCCATTTTCCTGTGACCTTGCACTCGCTCAGCGAAACGCACAATCGGCTGCTGGAACACACCGCCCTCTGGCCGGCCCAGGTAGCGCGCGACGTGCTCAACGGCGTGCTGAACCTGAACGATTGCAAATCAGCCCCGACCGAGGCTCCAGTGTATCGTTTTCCGCGAAACTTCACCATGGTGTTGTGGTTGTTGAAATCGGTGAAATACCGCTTGCTCTTTCACTGGAACGACCTGTTTAAAGCCGAGCAATGGAACGTGGCGGTGCTGAACCAGGCCGTCGCCGACATTCCCGAAAAAGGCCTTTATACTGAAGCCCAATGGCTGCCAGAGCAAAGTGCCAATGATTTTCGGGCCGATGCTTTTGGACTGCATCACGGTGAAGAAAAGCTGATTCTCTGCGAGGCCTACAACTATGAAAGCGGTCGTGGAGAAATACTGGCCGTGAACGAGCAGGGCGAAGCACGCAAGGTGCTACCAGACAGCAATCACCACCGCTCCTACCCTTTTGTGTTTCGTTTTAAAGGAGACACTTACTGCATGCCTGAGTGTTTTGAAAGCAATCGCCTCGACGTGTTTAAGTGGAATCCCGCCCAACGAGGCTTTTCATTTTTCAAAACATTGCTGCACGATATTCGGGTGATTGACGCCACGCTGTGCGAGATTTCGGGCAGGTGGTGGATTTTCTGTACGCGCCGTGAGCGCTCCAACTACGCACTGGAACTCTTTCACGCCGATCACCCCATGGGGCCGTTTGAGGCGCACACCAACAATCCTGTAAAATGGGATGTGCGAAGCTCGCGACCTGCGGGCAATGTGTTTGAAGCGAACGACCATTGGTATCGTCCGGCACAGGATTGCAGCGCAACCTATGGTGGTCGCATCGTACTTTTTGAAATTCTCGAAATCAGCGAAAAGGCCTATGCAGAGCGCGAAGTCCGTGTGCTTAATCCGATAAAACCCTACGGCGAGGGCATTCACACGCTGGCTGATTACGACGGCACACGCACCATCATAGACGGCAAACGGTACCGGTTTTCACGGGCAAAGTTTTGGCGACGATTAAAGTCGAGGCTCGGAATGGCTTCCGGCTAAAGTGACAACCAGGGGAACTTTGAAAAATCGGGTTTTCGTTTTTCGAGAAAAGCGTTGCGTCCTTCTTCGGCTTCTTCGGTCATGTATGCGAGGCGCGTGGCTTCGCCGGCAAACACCTGTTGGCCCACAATGCCGTCGTCGGTAAGGTTAAACGCGAACTTAATCATACGAATCGCCGTGGGGCTTTTGGCTAAAATTTCCTGCGCCCACTGCCATGCGGTTTCTTCCAGCTCGGCGTGGGGCACTACTGCGTTTACCATGCCCATTTCAAAGGCTTCCTGAGCCGAGTAATTTCTTCCGAGGAAGAATATCTCACGCGCCCGTTTCTGCCCTACCTGTTTGGCTAAGTAGGCCGAGCCGTATCCACCGTCGAAGCTGGCCACATCGGCATCCGTTTGTTTAAAAATAGCGTGTTCCTTACTGGCAATGGTCATGTCGCATACCACGTGCAGACTATGTCCGCCGCCCACAGCCCAACCGGGCACCACGCAGATCACCACTTTGCTCATCATGCGAATAAGGCGTTGAATATCGAGCACATTGAGGCGTTGTACACCGTCCTCGCCTTCGTAGCCACGTGCTCCACGCACTTTTTGATCGCCGCCTGAGCAAAACGCATACTTGCCATCTTTGGCCGGGCCTTCGCCGGTGAGAAGCACAACTCCGATCCTGACATCCTCGCGCGCATCGATCAGGGCTTGCTCAAGTTCAAAAAGGGTTTTGGGCCGAAAGGCATTGCGCACTTCGGGGCGGTTGAATGCGATACGGGCCACGCCCCCGCTCTTTTTGTAGGTGATGTCTTCGTATTCATTGACGGTGGTCCATTCAGGCTTCATGGTAGGTCATTATTTAAGTGGCGCAGCAAATCTAACACTTAGCAGTGTTCCTCCAATAGCTAAATGTTTTGGCAGACCCGTTCCCGAATCGAACCAGGCTTTAATCTCCAGGCTCCAACTCAAACAGCTCCTCCACCGAAGCCTCCAGCACGCTCGCCATTTTCAAGGCCAGCAAGGTGGATGGATTGAAATTTCCCTTTTCGATATTGTTGATAGCCTGACGACTCACCCCCACTTTTTCGGCCAGTGCGGCCTGGGTCAAATTGTGCTTTGCCCGCGCAACTTTTAAATGATTCTTCATGGTCCTCAGTTTTTCATTTTGCGCCAGTAATTCAATCGAAACAGCACTACGTAAAACAACAATGGCATGAACAAATGGTATATCATCACCGACCAAAATGCATCGTCGAAAAATATCCAAACACTGATGAGTACAATGGCATAATACACTGCGAAGGACCACAATAGACTCTGTAAACGAATGTTCGCAACAAACTCATCTTCGATTCGCTCACGCGAGTATGCGACCACCATCAGCCCAATGAGGATTAGCGACAAAGCTATCTCGTCAATGAGGTTTTGTGTGTTCATAAAAGGCATTTCGGGATGGGTTTCAACCGCCAGCCATTGTGGCCTTACATCGAGGTACATGGCTGCCGAACCTATCAAAAGTCCAAACGCCGTAAGCATCAATCCGAGCCATTTCAGTCGATGGGGAAGCAAAGGAACTGTTTTCATATTCTGATTTTTTCTGAAAGTACTAAAAAGGAGAATAGCTCCGAGAAGCCATTCTCCTTGAAATTTACACACTAACAATCATCATCAGCGTAGTAAGTCCCGCCATCCTCATAGATTTTGAGACATCTTCCCGGGTTATCCTCCAACCATTGTTGTACACAACGGGCAAATGATATTCCAGAACCTTCGCAAACAATTGCCCGAAAACTAGCAGGTGCTTCTTGAGCCACGATAATCGTTTGGATTTCACCGGCTTTTTCCTGAACCAGCAAATGATTATTCTCGTCAAGCATGGTCAGGTAGTAGAGAAGATCTTTTTCAAATTCATCAGATGCCTTCTCTGTTTTTACTTCCTGTTTTTCTGGGGCATTCTTGGTACAAGAAATACCAAAGATTCCTCCCATTAAAACAAGAATTCCGAAAATTAAAATTGGTTTTTTCATCGTTTATTGGATTTAAGTGAATAACTAAAAAAGTGGTTAACCGCCTCAAAAGTAATACATACTTTTCTTTTTGTCAAGTTTTCTTTACTTTTTAAGATCTTGAATAGAATTTGTGGGGTTGTTCTGCACTCAGTCGACCCATCCCCAGCCCTTCCCTCGCGAGGGAAGCGTGCGCGAATAGCTGTTTATTCGGCATCAACTTTTCATCTCACGGACGAAATTCTGCCCGCGTAAATGAAGTCTGCTTATTACCAAATTGATTAGCGAGAAATGCAACTCGCCGCTCCCGGCGGCTTACGCATTCCCCTCTCCGAGAGGGATTAGGGGTGTGTTGTGTAAACCCACCCCAGCACCGACGTTCAAAATGTCGGTATGTACAAAATTCGGTTTATCGGCGCCACCTCGCTGGCGGGAACCGACATCCGCATGACGGTGGCGGGGATTTGAGCCGCCATTTCATTTTTGAGTGCTTTATCTCATTCTGACCACCAGCTCACATCTCCAACCCGGCTCGCTCAAACACATACCCTTGGCGCTGCAACCACGAGCAGCGCACTTCTTTCTCATCGCCTCCACCGGACAAAAATTGTGGTGGTGTGAGACCAGCATGAAGAGCGGCGCGGTGGTAGAAGGTTTTTTTGGGTGGGTGGGCGGGGGCACATGCGTTTAAAACCGCGCCGTGTACCTGGTTCTCTATCAAATGAACAATTACTCCTACAGCATCTTCACGGTGAATGAAGTTCACGGGGGCGTCGCCGGAAGGAACGTCCTTGCGACCTGCGAAAAAACGGCCGGGGTGTCTGTCTGGCCCGTAAAGACCTCCAAAGCGCACAACACAGGCCTTCCCTCCTGTTTTTTTCATCAACAAATCCTCACAACGAAGCAATGCGCGCCCTGAAGCAGTATCAGGACGTCGAACCGCATCATCGTCAACCGAGCCCTTTACCGATCCAAAAACCGAAGTGCTGCTCACAAAAATGATTTGCTCCACCCCAAATTCGAGGGCCTTGTTCAACAAATGGGAAATTTCCTGAGGATGGCGCAATTCTACATCAGGGTCTCTCCTACCCGGCGGAATATTGATAACCAACACCTTTGCAGACAAACACTCCTCAAGCCTTTCGCCTTCTACCTCCGGATTAAGCACCAATCTGAAAGCTCGCATTCCTTCCTCCACCAAACTATCAACACCTTTCTGCGAGGTGCGAGAGCCCGTCACGTTTTTTCCGCGAGAAGCGAGTTCCTCGTAAAGGGCTTTACCCAACCACCCGAGACCTACAATACAAACATCAACCATGCGCTACGATTTGATTCCCATTAGTGATCGCACCTCCAAAACAGCATTTCCTCCCTGAGGCACATAGGTGTGAACAGCACCTTTGTCGTCAATCACCCAACACAGTGAAGCCGATTCACAGGCCCTTTCAATTTCGTGTGTGGAATAAACCACCATACGCTCATTGAGTTCGGCGAGGAGGGCAAAAACCTCATCTTTTCCGCGCACATCCAGAAACGAGGTGGGTTCGTCCATCAACACCACGGGAGTGTCCTGCGCCAGCGCCCGGGCTATCAGCACCCGTTGTCGCTGTCCGTCGCTCAATTGATCAAACCTCATGTCTCGAAGCGCATACACACCACAGCGCTGCATGGCACTTTCCACCACTTCCGCATCGCGCTCACTCAAACGACCGAGCAACCCCGTGTAAGGATAGCGCCCCATTTCAACCATTTCGCCGGCCGTCCAATTACCACCCCCAAAACGCTCGGTGGTCATAAAGGTCATTCGGAGTGCGCGCTCTCTGTTGGATAGTGAGGTTATTTCTTCGCCATTCAATACCACGGATCCACTCAGTAAGGGCAGTATTCCGGCTAGGGAATGGAGCAGGGTACTTTTTCCGGTACCATTGAGCCCGAGCAGCGCAATGGATGCACCGTTTTCAACCACAGCACTCACATCTCCGAGGATCTTCTTGCCCGGATAGCCCACCGATATGTTTTTGATTTCCAGCATCAGAAATGACTCTCCAATCGTCGGTTTCTCAAAATGATAATCAGTACCACAGGGGCGCCCAGCAGCGCGGTTACTGCGTTGAGGGGCAGCATCCAGTCCAAACCAGGAAGTCGCGCCAGCAAATCACAGGCGAGTGCGGTTACGATACCCAGCAACAAGGTTCCTGGAAACAGTAAGCGGTGGTCGCTGCTGCGCAATATCCAACGGGCGAGATGCGGAACCGCCATGCCCAAAAAAGCAATTGGGCCGCAAAAAGCCGTTACCACACCTGCAATCAATCCGGTGAGGATGATGATCTGTACCCTCACTCGCTGCACGTCCACACCCACGCTGCGGGCAAAGGTTTCGCCGGAAACCAATGCATTCATGGGTTTTAGCAACGACATGGCTAATGAAATGGACGGGAGCACCACCAGCGCAAGCAATCCAACTTGTTGCCACGACAGTCCGGCAAAACTCCCAAATCCCCAAAAAACAAACTGTTGCAAGGACTCTTTCGTGGCAAACAGCTCAAGAATCGACACCACCGAACCCACCGCATAGCCCAACATAAGTCCGAGAATGAGCAGCGTAACATTGCTGTTTACGCGCTTGAGCGCCAACAGCAGAATTCCCAAAATCAACAAGGCTCCTGCAAGGGCTCCCGCCACACTAGCCAGGTTCATCCCCCATCCTGGAATCATGGCGCCTCCCAGAAACAACACCACAATGGCCACCCCAAGGCTCGCACCCGAAGAAATTCCCAGTACCGATGGCCCCGCGAGCGGATTTCTGAACAAAGACTGAAGCATCAAACCGCTTACAGACAAACCCGCACCGGCAAGAATGGCCGTAATGGAAGATGGCAATCGCGACTGCCAGATAATGAGGTGATGACTCATATCGGGAGCTCCGTGGCTCATAAAAATGCGGATAATCTCACCAAATGGAATGGAGACAGACCCCAGCGAAATGCTTAGCAACCAGAGAAAAACTGCTGCTCCGGCCATCCATACAAATGACGAATTACGGCTCATCGGATGAATCCACGGGTTGGAGGGTCTCAAAGTAATGTACCGGGTGAGGACCAATACGCTCCGGATGAAAAATCATCCCCAGATCGCGGAGCATCAGGTGCGGCTCCAGCACCCCACGCTCAAAGTAATCACGCTCGGCGGTATTGCAGTAGAAAATGCGTCCATCTTCAAACCGCGATAAAAGTTGGAATCGCTCCTGCTCTTCCATCAATGCATCGCGGGTAACTGCGCCTTTGTGGTGCAGAACTTTTCCGAAGAAATCAGCACCTCCAATGCTGGCAAGTACTTTTTCAAAATCCAGTGATATGTTCTCTGAGCCTTGGTGCGAAGCGAAAGCATATTCTGCACCAGCATCGGCCAGCAACTGCGCCATCAGGCTCTCACCCGAGGGCGCGGCCCACTGGCCTTTGTAATAACTTCCCGCAAACACGGTGGGGCGCTCTGCTTCCTCGGCCAGGGCATCCCGAAAGAGCAGGTATTCGGCTTCCATTTCGTCATAGTGCTCCAGGGCGAGTTCCCAGCTTCCGGTAAGCAAACCAAATACCTTGAGCCACTCAGCCCTGCCCAAAGGGTGCTGCTCTGCATACTCGGAGATGGGAACCACAAGGATACCTGCCTCTCGATAGGCATCATACGATGTGTTCCCATAGGGATACACCAGTAAAGCATCGGGATTACTGGCAATCGTCACCTCAAAATTCAACTCATTTCCAACGGATATGCGCTTCACACTTCCGCTCTTCAGCATGGCCTTAAGGCTGTCATCGCGCACATAGGCATCTGCACCCATGCCTACGAGCCAATGCATGCGGTTTAAAGCGCGCAGGTAGGGAACATGGGTGGTAGAAATGCTGGCAAGTCGTTCAAGAGGCTTGCCGGAGCGCCAGGTAAAAAGCGTGTCCTGGCGGTTATCCGGATTGTAAAGAACGAGCAAGGTATCCGCGCCACAATCGTACAGCGCAAAACCTCTGGCAAAGCTGTTGGGAATAAGCTCACCGCAGGAATCCATTCTCCCCGAAATACTGCACCCCCATACCGAACTGATTAACAGTGCTGAAAGAACCAGCCGCCAAAAAATCATCATGGTGCTAAGGTACACACGATGCCAAAAGTGAACCATGCGAGCCTAAGTTTGTTTTGTAACTTAGCTACTTCAACACAGAAAACATGTCGCATAACAAACTTCCACGAAGAAGTTTTCTCACCCGGTTTTCGCTGGGTGCCGCTTCGTTAATCACGCTTCCGCGTTTGGTTTGGGGCAAAGAATCCATGCCAGAGGTGCAACCTCCTCCGCACCCCGTAAAATCTGTTCACCCCTTAGGCTTTCAATGGGAAACATCTGATCCTTTTTTGTTCTGCGCACATCACGAAGACTTTTTCCCAAAGGGAAACGACAACATGGGCCCGGTATCTTCGGTGAGCGACCGCCCGTTGGGTGATGATTTCATTATCAAAGACGGATTCAGAATGTACCACGGCAAGGTCGTTCCGGGTTTCCCGGGCCACCCGCACCGGGGGTTTGAAACCATTACCATTGTGCGTAAAGGAATGGTTGACCATGCCGACTCACTCGGTGCGGCAGGTAGGTATGGCGATGGCGATGTGCAATGGATGACTGCGGGTAGCGGGGTGCAACATTCCGAAATGTTTCCGCTATTGAAGAAAGATGAAGAAAATCCGTTGGAGTTGTTTCAGGTGTGGCTCAATTTACCGCGTAAAAACAAGATGACCGACCCGCATTTTGCCATGTTCTGGAGTGAGAACATTCCGCATTACAACCACTGCGACGGGAACCAACTGAATACGTTG
Source organism: Cryomorphaceae bacterium (assembly GCA_007695365.1). Taxonomy (NCBI): domain Bacteria; kingdom Pseudomonadati; phylum Bacteroidota; class Flavobacteriia; order Flavobacteriales; family Cryomorphaceae; species Cryomorphaceae bacterium. The sequence continues at coordinate 17,156 of REDV01000147.1, forward strand.
GTAGAAGTGATTGCCGGCGAAGTAGCGGGCTATCGCGCGCCCGCTCCTCCACCCAACTCATGGGCCGCCGACCCCGAAAACCACGTTGCAGTGTGGAACATCAAAATGGATGCGGGTGCGCGTTGGGAAATGCCGGCCGCTGCGAGCGGTGTGAACCGAACGCTGTACTACTATTCGGGTGAAGGTTTGAACATTGCGGGCAAAACCATCCCCCGATACCATCGCGTGGTGGTAGAGGCTGATCAGAAACTCGTCCTTCAGAACGGAACACAGGAAGCGGGTATTTTGGTGCTTCAGGGAAAACCCATTGGCGAGCCGGTGATTCAGTACGGGCCGTTTGTCATGAACTCAAAAGCAGAGATTCAGCAGGCGTTTGACGATTACCACCGCACCCGCTTTGGGGGTTGGCCCTGGCCGCGCACCGACCAGGTTCACGACCGAAGCAAGGGGCGCTTTGCTCAACACGCAGATGGCCTCCTGGAAGTGAGGGGTTAGGGCATTTTGCGCTTCCGAACGCTCTCACTACCCCATGGAAAGCATTGAAAAAACGATACTTTTGGGCGTTCAGCCAAAGTGAAGAATGAGTTCCAACCGCGAGTACATCTTTTTCTGGGTTCCCAAATCAGCGGGCTCCAGTATCTACCAAGCGCTTAGCGAGCACGGTTGTCGTAAGATTATTCTCCACGCCGGGCTTGGGGTTACCGACAAAACAAGAGGCGTCGCCACCAGCCATATTGACATAAACTATCTTCTCGATGTAAACATCATTGATAAGGCGTTCTATCAAAGGGCCTTCAAATTCGGGGTGGTAAGAAACCCCTGGGACAGGCTGGTTTCACTCTATTTCTACACGGAGTTCGACAAGAAGATGAACTTTGATTCATTTGCACGATTGGTTCACAGAAAACTTCAACTCAGAAAGCACCCCTTTTATCGGTCGGTGTTCAACGGAGGCTCAGGTGGTATATTCCGTCTGTTTTACAAGGCCGTGCTGCGTATAAACCCCGCTTTTACACGTATGATGCCTGTGCCCTTGCCGGGTCCGTACAACGTAAAGGAGCTGAGTCAATGTGGGCCTCAAAGCGATTGGCTCATTGATGACAGCGGTCAGTTACTCGTAGATTTTCTGGCTCGTTTTGAGAATCTCGCTGAATTAGAGGAGCGACTTGTGCATGAACTTGATATTGCCCTTAGTCTTCCCCATGTAAATGCTACCCGGCGCAGGCAATATCAGCATTATTACACCCCTGAACTTGTAGCGCTTGTGGCTGAAGCTTACGCAGAAGACATTGCTCGGTTTGATTACGTTTTTGAGGAAAACGCGATTGAACAGTAAATCTCATGCACGAATAAAAGTTTCGACCTCCCAATAGAGCATCAGCTGAATCCCATTTCAAATCTACCTGAGTATTTGCACATTTCCTTTGCACAGATCCTTAAAGAGAGGGTTATTACAATCAATCTGAGGAGATTCAAACACATAAAAGTACACGCCGTCAGCGAGGTCATTTCCATTTTCATCGCGCCCCATAAATGGTGCTCCCTGCGATGTCATTTCGTACACCTTCTTGCCCCATCGGTTGAAAAAAGTTATACGGTATGTCAAGCAGTCGTCATCCTCGGGCATGAGCCCAAAACGGTCGTTGATACCATCCATGTTTGGAGTGATAACGTTTGGCAACTGATAGGCTCCCAACTCGAGACCGGCCTCTAATTCCACCTCAAGACTTACGCTGTAAGGGCAATCCGCAGGGTTGATGGCCGTAAGTGTAATGAAATAGGAGCCTGACTCCGGCACATCAAGCTGGGCATTGAAAGAAGTTGCAAATACTGTGGGGTCTTCCTCGCCAACAGACCAGATGTAACTGTTCTCCTGTTCGGGATCGTCGGTGAGATTGGTGAAGTTGGCTACACCCAAACAGCCCGACTCCCAGGTAAACTCCGGAAACACGGGTGGAGCAATGCTGTACTCATGCACGGTGCTGTTGCTGCATCCGTTCTCATCCGTGTAATCGTAGGTTACGGTGAAATTTCCGGGAGGTGCATTGCTGATATTAAGGTTGTTACCATCCACAAAAGGCCCGGTAAGGGTTCCTCCCGCCGGTAACGGATTAACCGCGATGGTACCCGTTCCAAAACAGTACGCTGACGCAAGGGGAATGGTGAGTTCCGGGAGGGGATTCACATTCAGAAAGACTTCAATGATACTGTCACAACCTTGGGTTGTAATGAAAGAAATCGAATACACACCTGTTTGGTTTGCTGCGGTTCCACCGGGTAGCTGATAAACCTCTCCTTCACATATATCCGCTTCCAGCAGGATCAGGTAAGACGGATGCACGGTAAGATTTACCTGATAGAGGGTATCACAATCAGCCCCTCCTTCAATAAACACATCGTACAGGCCACCTTCGCTAACCTCTGAGCCATCGGGCAGCGTGTAGGACTCACCCTCACAAATTTCCGGGCTCTGAGGTATAGTAATGGTAGGATCCACCTCAAGCGTGACCACATAAGTGCTGTCGCAACCATCAATCGTTTCAAAAACCACAGTATATACTCCCGCTTCCGAAACATCATTACCATCGGGCAATGTATAGGTATTGTTCTCACAGATGGTTGGGTTCAGCTCAAAAGAATAACTCGGAAAAACAGTTAGTTCTATCGTCACCAAACTGTCGCAGCCCCCTGCCGTTTGCAACATTACAGGATAAGTGCCAGCCTCTGAAACAACGGTGTTATCAGGAAGGGTAAAGCCATCTCCAGCACATATATTGGCACTGTCGTCGGTCTCATATGACGGCTGTGTGATGGTGACACACGCCCAAACTTCTTCGCCAGTGTCATCAAACACTGATACGCAATATTCCTGTGCACATAATCCTTCAGCCGTTTGTGTGGTTTGGATCTGCGCATCATCCCACTGATACAAGTATGGCGGAACACCTCCGGTTACAATGGCAGTTGCGGTACCGTTGCACGAACTGGTTCCGGGGTCTATACACTCGGCATTGCAGGTTCCGTAGGTTGCGGGGCCCGCCCCAGACCATGTACCGCCATCCGGCAAGCGCCGAATACTTTGCCCTTGAAACGTAGCCGCACTTACACTCAGCACATACTCTTTCCGGTCTTCAGGGAAATCATTGTAACTCACCAGTGAGTTGGCTGACTGGCATGACGGAAATGGCGGCACGCATGGTTGCTGTTCTACGTTACTCGAATTAGCCCAGGAAACCGCATCCTGCGGTTCTCCAAAACTGTCGTAAAAAGCAAACCATCCACCCGCATTGGGAAACCAAAGTCGCGACCCGCCACCTACACACACCTGTCCGGTGATGTTGGCATCGTTTTCAACAACCAGCTCAATGGTGTTTCCACCATTTTCAACCAGCAAGTTGGCTGGCACAGGGGCCGCATTCACTCCGCGAATTATCACAAAACCCGACGGTGGAACCACGATTCCCTCAGGTATTACATATCCTCCGGGGTATGGAAAAGGGTCATTCGCATTATTGCCCAGATAGTAGCAGGAAATATCTACAGGCTCACAAAAATTCGGATTGTAGAGTTCAATCCATTCAGCCCTTTGATTAGTGCTCCCACCCCAGAGTGATCCATCACCCGAAAGGGGAGCAATCATCAGTTCATTGATTAAAATCCCAGGGCCGCTGTAGTCGCATTCAGAGCCAAGACAATTGGTGTTTTCGGTGGTTTCGAACTCTATGGTCATCTGCGCGTAGGAGCCAATAGCAGAGAAAAGGAAAAATGCCAGTACCACCAACGCAAGGCGGTCGGCACATTTAAACATTATCAGGTTCATACGTTTTGGTAAGATTGGTTCACTTCTCCTTGACGCCGGATATAACAACCGGTTGGTTGGCCCGGACGAAGCGGCAAAATACGAATATTCCGAAAAAAGCGACCTACAACGAAAAAAACAAGACAAAAAGATCACAGGTAGAACAACGACCAGAGCATAGCAGCACCGATTGCAATCAACGGCGAAACCAGCACCAGGAAAATTCCACCGGGATAAAAATCTCGCTGTTGTAACAGTCCTGTTCCAAAGGAAATAGCATTGGACGGCGTTGAAACCGGAAGCATCAATGCACTGGAACAGCAAATGGCCACAATCACCGGAACGGCAATTCCAAAAGGAGCAGGCAAGGCCACGCTAAGCGGAATCAAAATAGAAGAAGCCGCGGTGTTGCTCATTACATTGGACAGCAACACACCTATTAAACTGAAGAAAAACGCCAGCAAAATGAGTGGCAGGGCCCAACTGAACACTTCATCCATAAGAATTTGGGAGAGACCTACATCCACCAGCGCAATACCCAGGGCCAATCCACCAGCCACCAGCATGAGCGTATCCCAGGGCAAAGAGCGTACATGTTCCGCATTGATAACCTGGGTAAGTGTGAGAAAAACGATGGGCACTGCAGAGGTTGCCGCCACTGGTATGCCGTGAATGGGCTCTGTTAACCACAGTGAAACAGTAACGATAAGTGTAACAATTACCGCTATTCTTTGCGAGCGCTGGGGTCGGTCCTCATCATCTTTACTCGTAATCGGGCTGAGGTCAAAAACCGCTTGCTTGATGGGCAACCTGCGAATGAGAAACTGCCAAAACAAAAACACAAGAATCAGCGCCACCGGAAAACCAACCGCCATCCATTCTACAAATGTGATTTGGATGCCCACCTCGGAAAGGGCTCCCACCGCGATGGCGTTGGGCGTACTGCCGATGATCGTCCCTACGCCTCCTACCGACGCCGCCGCCGGAATACCTGTAAGCAATGCTTTTGAGAAAGGAGCTTCCTTACCGATGCTATGCACCAGCGGCACAATAGAAGAAATCATCATGGCGGTGGTGGCCGTGTTGGACATCACCATGCTGGCCAGCGCAGTAGTCATCATCAGGCCTAAAAGCAAACGCTCGGGTCTTTGACCAAACCGCTTCACAGTAAACCGAAACAGTGATCTGTCGAGCTGCACAATACTCATGGCCTTGGCGAGAAAAAACCCACCCAAAAGCAGCCATACCACGTTGCTGGTCCATGTGCCTACATACAACTCGGGGGGTGCGCTTTCTTCAAAAAGGAAATCGGTACCAAAACCAAATAACAAAGCGCCGATCAGAAAAACACCTACCGCAAAGGGGGGAATGGCTTCAGTAATCCATAGTCCAATGGCCAACACCGAAAGAAAGAACACGTAATCTACTGCATCACCGTGCCCCAGCGACCTGAAAAAATAGGTAACAAGCAGGGCAATGGCCATATTGCCCGTAAAAGAGGAGGTATTGAAGACCCAGTCTAACTTCAGGGTCTTGAACAATCTCAGTGCCGCACGCCTGCTGTCGTTGTAAAACATCCTACCTCTCTAGCGCTGACAAAGGTAGTGAACTCATTGCGATTGACAGTAGATCTGGCTAAGAAAGGTGCTTTCTGTTGGCCGCGTAGAGTGCGATGAAAATGATTGCTATAATGGCATACATGATGGCCATTGCAATCCCAATAAAGTTGAAGCCGTAGAGCACCGGCGTTACCAAAACACCCAGCACGTTTACTACCACATACAGGTAAAAACCAACCATCCGCAGCTTAAACATGAGGAAGGCTGCTGCTCCCAAAAAAATATAATAAACAATATCAACCGTACGGATCAAGGCCATGTTGGCAGAAAGAGTTGTTATAAAGTCCATCAGGCCGGTCATCACCCATTGCGGCATATCGCTCAAATCCACACCGCTTTCATCAATGGCCTGATATACCTCGGCTTCCATGTTCACCGACTTTTCGCCGCCAAATAGGGTGTCTTTCAGGTTGGAGAAAAGGTTGTACACCACGTTTAGCCCGGTGAGCGCCAACAACACCAACAAAAAGGTGGGCGGCATTTTTGATTCGGAAGTGCGGTATTCGTTGTCCAGATCAGGTGCTTGAGAGGGGTGTTCAGAGTTCATAGTTGTTGTTTTTTGGTGCGCTAAAAGTAAAAAATTGACCTAGAACTTCTGGTGCGTCCAACGCTCGTAATTTTTCCGCTGAGACTTTCCCGCCTTTCGGTTCTTTGCTACCGTGTATTTCTTGTACCAGACTTTTCCGTCGGGCTTGATGGGGAGCTGTACCAGCGAGGCCCCGCGCTTCACACTCATGATACCCTCTCCCTCAAAATAGCGGGCCCAATCTTCAATGTTGAAATCCAGCCGGTAGTTATTAAAGTACAACAGCTCATCACCATACACCAACCCTGCACGCTCAGCAGGTGAACCGGGATGGATATCTGTTACGGTGTACTTCGCCTGACTCCACTCTGCCTTTAAGCCCCAGGCGTGCTCGCGGTACAACCTCGCAGGGTCGGTTTTCAGTTCAAGGCCAACGTAGCGCAGACACTTCTTTAAATCCTTTTCGATTCCCGCAGTGCCATTGACATATTGCTCAAAAAACTTTTTAAACGACCGCCCGGAAAATCTTTCGAGCAGCGAGCGGTATGCCTCTTCGGTGTATCCCATGTCCTGTTGGGCGTATTCCTCATACAAGGCGCGCATCACGTCATCCAGGCTGTGCTTGTTTCCCGTGGCTTCGCGCAGCATCAAATCGCACATTACGGCCAGCAGCGCACCTTCATTGTAAATAGACACTTTTCGGTGGGGAACTCCTTTGGTGTACCCGTCGAGCCACATGTCGAACGAAGATTCTGCCACCGAGTGATGAAACCTCCCGAAATTATCAAAATGGCGCTGTGCGAATTGCGTGAGCTCCTGGCCGAATCGCTCCTGACTAAAACCACCCGAGCGCACCAGCATCAAATCACCCATAAAGGTGGTTACTCCTTCGGCTACATACCCCGTGCGGAAGTAATTCTCGCGGGTGAAGTCGTAAGGAAGCATTTCAAACGGTCTGATTTGCTTGATATTCCATGTGTGATACAGTTCATGACTGCTCACCGCCAGCAACTCGTAATAGCGCTCGTCGGTAAACAAAGCATAGGAAGGCCCCAACGAAATAACCGTGCTGTTGCTGTGCTCCACGCCGTGGTACACCTTGTCTGGCCGAGCCAAAATAAGGAAGTGATACTCAGGCACGGGAAAATCGCCAAAAGCCTCTATCTGTTTTTGGCTAAAAGCGGCAAAATCTGTTTTCAGCCGCTTCCAATCGGGCTTGCACTCACCGGCAAACCAAAGGTGAAAAAGGTACTTGCCGGTTTTGTAGGTGTCGTGCTGCAGCTTGTTCGAAGCGATGAACGGGCAGTCCATCAATTGCTGCACGTCCACAGCCTTCATGGTGTGCTTCCTGACCAGCTCAAGCCCGGTAGCCACCTCGTAATTTTTAGGAACTTTTAACTCAACCACAGAGGGACTGTGCATGGCATCAGGACGATACATGAGGCAGTTTACCGGATTGACGTAAAGCATATCGCCGTCCAGCCAGGTGCTTCCGGCGTTGAGTTCGGCGGCGTAATAGCGGTATTTCACTACAACACTCGTTGCTCCATCGGTTTGAACCATCCATGAGTCTTTGGTGGCTTTTTGAAACCGAAGGGCTTTGCCGCGAGAAGTCTGCGCTTCAAAATGCTGAATGTTTTTGGCAAAATTTCCCAGCTCATACCTTCCGGGGCGCCAGGCAGGCAATTGAAGCGGAAGTACATCCATTCCGCGAAGACCTTCAATACGAATGGCAATGTGCAGGTACTGCTGCGAAGCGTCGGGATAGCTTAGGGTATAGCGCATACTGTGTTTTGTTTGCGGCGAAATTAATCATTCAGCGGGGGTCTGAAAGGACAGCAAGAGCTGGCAGGGCAAACGCACTTAAAACTGTTTAGCCCAATTTATGCAATAGGAGGAGCGAGAAGCTCAGAACTACCTGCCTGCCGGTTTACCTGCCGGAGGCATGGCAGGCTGGCGCAACGAGCGCAAAGAAACTTGATTTCCATTCTAACGTGAAGTACCCAAAAACGTTGACACCATCCTGAAACCTCTCGAGAGTAAAAGCCACCGGAAAGTGTCTCCATTGGCAGCTTCTGGATTGATGTTCTAAATGCCTTTGCCCTGCAAGTGCTGGGCGTCCATTTTTTCTATTGACGGGATTGGGTTAACTTCGCCGGCACAAAAATCAAGACAGCCTTAAAAAAAGCCATATGAACTACGACGTGATTGTGCTGGGCAGCGGACCCGGCGGTTATGTAACAGCCATTCGGGCATCTCAGCTCGGTTTGAAAACTGCAGTAATTGAAAAAGAATCGCTGGGCGGAGTGTGCCTTAACTGGGGATGTATTCCGACCAAAGCGCTGCTCAAAAGTGCCAATGTATTTGAATACCTGAGCCACGCTTCAGATTATGGAATCAGCGTGAAAGATGCCAAACCCGATTTTGACGGTATGATTAAGCGAAGCCGCGATACCGCTGACGGAATGAGTAAAGGCGTTCAGTTTCTGATGAAGAAAAACAAGATTGACGTGATTTCCGGAACCGGAAAAGTTAAACCTGGTAAAAAGGTTGCCGTAACCGATGCGGACGGTAAAGAAAGTGAATACAGTGCAAAGCACATCATTATTGCTACCGGTGCCCGCTCACGTGAGCTACCCAACCTTCCACAGGACGGTGAAAAAATCATTGGCTACCGAAAGGCCATGTCGCTCAAAACCCAACCCAAGAAAATGGTGGTGGTAGGCTCCGGCGCTATCGGTGTGGAGTTTGCATACTTCTACAACACCATCGGTACCGAAGTAACGGTTGTGGAGTACATGCCCCATATTGTGCCCGTTGAAGACGAGGAAGTATCCAGGCAACTGGAGCGCTCTTTCAAAAAGCAGGGCATGAAAATTATGACCAAGGCCGAGGTCACCAAGGTAGATACCTCCGGCAAAGGGTGCAAAGTAACGGTAAAAACAGCCAAAGGCGAGGAAGTGATTGAGTGCGACGTAGTACTCTCGGCCGTAGGAATCTCAGCCAATATTGAGAACATCGGCCTTGAAGAAGTGGGCATCATTACCGACAAAGGTAAAATCCAGGTGAATGAGTACTACGAAACCAATATACCCGGTTACTATGCCATTGGCGACTGCGTACCCGGACCGGCGCTTGCCCATGTGGCATCTGCCGAGGGTATTACCTGCGTAGAAAAAATCGCCGGACACCATCCTGAACCCATTGACTACAACAACATTCCGGGCTGCACCTACTGCTCGCCTGAAGTTGCCTCAGCCGGCTACACCGAAAAAGCTGCCAAAGAGGCCGGCTATGAGCTGAAAATAGGCAAGTTTCCTTTCTCCGCTTCGGGCAAAGCCAAGGCGGGCGGAAACAGCGAGGGTTTTGTGAAACTCATTTTTGACGCCAAATATGGTGAGCTTCTTGGCGCACACATGATTGGCGCCGGTGTAACCGAGATGATCGCCGAGATTGTTTCCATTCGAAAGCTGGAAACCACCGGACATGAAATCATCAAAACCGTTCACCCCCACCCTACCATGAGCGAGGCCATTATGGAGGCCGCCGCTGCTGCGTACGACGAGGTGATACACCTTTAGCACAAACACTCTGAAAGTGAAAAGCCTGCAGCGATGCGGGCTTTTTTTATGCAGAAGATTGATTGTTATCTAACCCAAATGATGTAAATGGAGGAGCGATGAGCTTCGAAATACCTGCCTGCCGATTTACCTGCCGGAGGCATGGCAGGCTGGCCTGCCTGCCAGGAGGCAGGCTTGCATTAGTTGGCCCGAAAGCTTCAGGGCGATTTAGCTGCCCGCCATCAATTGGTTACGGGAGGCAGGCGGGGAGAATCACTTTTTCAATGCGGCGAAGCAAACTGTAAAGGATTGATTCTCTTTATCGAATATACAAGATATATATTGGGATACCTCTTCAGAAGTCATTCAGCCTAATAAAAATTCCTTCAATCCTTCTGTGTGCAAAGAATCCGACAACACTACTACACATAGTCTCAAAAACAACACTTTAAATGTGATGTACCTTTGATTCTTGAACATCAATACTTCTAGCCAAACTTAAGTCACATGGTTAATAAACACCTTAGACAGACTTTTCTATCATAAGAAAGACTTATCCAACTACTCGTTAGAATTCCAATTATGTTGCTCATTGACAATGCATATTTACAACAAATAGTTAAAGATATTTTTATGTTGGACTCAAATAATGTAAATAATTTGTTTTTCAAATTCTACATTTTCAAAATTATTTAACCAAATCTTTGTTAACTATGAAAACTTTATTACTTGTACCTTTTCTCACCTTTGTAGTAGTGTTAACCTCTTTTAGCCAAATTACAACACCGGTGCTGTCACCTGCATTATCCCCTCGAATTGAATGGACAAGCATAACTTGGTCTCCCACAAATCAAAGTGGACAACCTCAAACCCAATCACAATCCGGCGAGGATTGGTGGATGGATGTTATAGAATACTACGAAAATGGTGTTCACGTCGGTTATATTGCCTCCGGTTATACAACATTACCAGATTTTATCGAGTATGACGACTATGCACCATGTGCAAATTTTATAGCTGGTGGACCATACCCACAATTATTGAATACGGACGATCACCTCCATGGTATCATAAGGCAATCCGTAGGGAGATTTGATCTTAGCGGTAATATGTTATGGTTTAAAAAGTATAACATTGGGTCATTCCTTGGCTCTCTTCAGGACGACGATGGCAACATCATTCTTGCAGGATTCTCCAGATCACCAATTCCTTTTGAAGGAGAAAGTCATATGGAAAATATACCGATGTATGTTAACCCTATTTCCGGTAACAATCCCAGTGGATTCTCAACTTTTGAGTTGAGCAGCCTTCCTTCTGGATTTTGCACAAATGAAGGCGATAGATTAAACAACTTCAATGTCATGAAAATCACACCTTCGGGAGAGGTCCTATACAACAATCTTTTTGGACCACATTCTACTTTGTCAGAGGTGTTCTTTGATGCAGGAATGGCTTTTAGTTTGACCAATGCGCCTGATGGTGGCTTCTACGCTGTGGGTAGAAGTCATTTGGTTAGCGAAGTAAATAATACATACACCCCTTCAACAATGCATCCATACATTGTAAAAATTGACGATAATGGCCACAAAGAGTGGGACATTCATCACACCTCCATTCATAATGGATTTTACATGTGGATCGAAGGTCAAGGTAATAGTTACGTACTTGCTGGCCGCTATAACTTGGCCTCAGTCGGCTTGAGAGCGTTTATGCAATACACTGAAGTTTCATCTCAATCACCTGAACAAGATGCCTTTTCTAACGTAATTTGGGATAAGTATACCGAACCAAATTCCGGTTATGAATCAGATGGGTTCAACTTTGACGAGAATGTAGGGCCCGTAAACCACGGAAGCTTCAGCGCGACATTTCTTAACAACGGTGACATTGTCTGGCCTGTAGCGGCGAATTCCACGGGTGAATTTTGGGGAGGTACAAACGTTGCACAAGGCAAGATATATATTTTCGATAACCAGGGTGGAATAGTTTCTCCTAACAGTCAACCAATTGAGCTTGGTGAAATACGTGCCTATGATCTGTATCTCAGTACCACTGCTACTACAGACGGAGGATTTGCTTTTGTTACAAGCAGACATTCGCCACAATATTTTCTGACCAATACTGCCCCCAGTTATTCAGATTCAGATATTGGGCCTTGTCTGGACCAAATCGCCAATGGAATAGATGCAATTGATCCTTCGTATTGGTTGAGTGTAGATCCAGATTACTTTGAATATTGGAGTACATGCGCTTATGTCGGGAAATTTAACGCAGAATACGAGTTTGAATGGGATAAAATATGGGACTCAACAGACAATGCGCCCAGAGAATGCCCCCCTGGCAACCTAAAACAACAAGAATGCGTCTATCGCATTGTTCAAACCTCGGATGGGGGCTATATAATCTGTGGAAATACTTCTGATAATCTCGATGACAATTACCTCGTAAAGATTGCAAGTGATTGCGGTATTAGAGACTTTATTGCAGGCATTGGACCCGACGGTAGTCTAATCGACAATGAAATTATCACGAACCACGAAACCGGTGTATACGAAATCACTGAGAACACATCGTGGAATAGTAACAAAAAAGTACTGGGGAAAGTGCGGGTTAAGGATGGCCACACTCTAACAATTGAAGGTACTACCATAGCTTTTGCAGGAAACGCAAACATTGAGAGCAAAATTGAAATTGAGCAAAACGCAAGGTTGATAGTAAACAACGCAACCCTTACCAACAGCCAATATACACCGGAGGCATGTTCAGAACTGTGGGGAGGCATTGAGGTTTGGGGTACCACCTTGGAAAGACAAACACCGATTGGAGGTTACTATCACCAAGGCAGGTTCGAAGCCAGAAACAACTCAAAGATAGAAAATGCCCAAAACGCTGTATCGAATTGGAAAAAAAACGATTGGGATGCCAGAGGCGGCATTATCCAGGTTTCTGACACCAAATTTCTGAACAACACAAGGTCCGCGCAGTTCATGCGCTATCAAAACACCAACGCCATAGGTAATCCGGTGCATGATCTGAGCTTTTTTCGCAACACCGAATTTTTCTTAACCGACGACTACTTTCGGGGGCCGCAGGGAGCACACCCCCAGGTTACTTTGTGGGGTAATCATGGCGTATCCTTTAGGGGTTGCGAATTCAGAAATGACATGACCATTGCAGAAAACTCTCAGCAGCTTACATCTGGCATATACAGCCATTCAGCACACTATATTGTTGATGACTACTGCCCGGTACCACAAGGTGCAGGGCAGCCCTGTTCTGTAACACCCATCCCCAGCTCATTTACCGGTTTTCATCACGGAATACTGGCACTTATTACAGAATCCGGTGTTAAACACATCAATGTATCCAAAGCGGTGTTCAACGAAAACATGACCGGTATCGAACTCCGCGAAACCGACTTTAGCCGCATACGGCAAAACGAGTTTTATGTGGGTTCTAATCAATTTGAGCCAAATGAATTAGACGATGAAAGGAATTCGGGTGTATACACTTGGAGGACCTCAGCCTATTCCATCGAAGAAAACCACTTCGAAAAAGCGGGTTCCAATGGATGGCCTACACACGGTGCCGTTATTGAAGCGAGTGGTGCTGCCGAAAACGAATTGTATAAAAACGACATTGAAGGACTGATGTACGGTTCAGTAGCCATCGACAACAACCGCGGCGGTAAACTGGGCAATGAGGGGTTGCAGTTTTTATGCAATAACAATTCGGAAAACGGACGTGATTTTGACGTGGTTAATCTAAATAATGTATTAGGAAAGGGTATTCGCAGTAGCCAGGGTGACTATCCCGGAGTAGCTGCGGCCAATGTGTTCAGCCAGTCTTCGGCCTACTCACTCGATTTTATGCACTTTGCACAGGATCAGGACATGCCATTGGTGGGATATGCGTGGTACACTGGCGATGTGCTGCATGAACCATCTGGTTCAGAAGTTACTTCGAATGTGGATCTCGGGTATAGTACAAGTAATGAGCGAACTTGCGCAAGCACTTTTGCCGGCAAGCACAAGGCCAATTTCAAATCGGCATTCGATTCGGCCAGCACCGAGTACTACAACCTGCTGTACAACTATCATCAACTGAGTGATGGCGGCGATACCGAAGGATTGCTCGATGAAATAGCGGGCAGCTGGTCGCAGGATGCCTGGGACTTGCGCAACACATTGCTGCAGGACTCACCGTTTTTAACTGTGGAAGTGTTGATTGCGGCTGCCGACCGTGACATTATGCCCCACGCCATGTTGATGGAGGTATTGCTGGCTAACCCCGACGCACTACGCAGCAGCGAACTGATCGATCATCTGAAATACTACATGCCCAACCCGCTTCCGCAGTACATGATCGATATTTTGATTGATGCGCGCAATGAAATTACTGTAAAAACCAATCTGTTGAGTGCAATGGGTCAAAAAAGTCGCACCATGGCCCTCAACCACAAAATGGTGATCCAGGAAATGCTTGCCGATACTTTGGGCTTCAATCCCGATTCGCTGCTGTGGTTTATGGGACGGCTCGAGAATATCCCCAATCATTATGCTTTGGCCATGACCCACCTCGAAATGGGCGATCTTTCCGAAGGTAAAGCAGTACTTACCCATATGCCGGTAATATGGGACCGAATGAATACCGAGGAGGAAACCGAATGGGAGCAATTCAATGATTTGTATGACCTGCTGAGAACGGTTAAATCAGATGGCCGCAATGTGGCCCGGTTAAAAGATGTCGAAATAGATGCTTTGTTAACCATTGCACAAACGCCAAACAGTGGTCGGGCAGGTGGCCGGGCGTGGAATGCGTTGTGTTTTCACTACCAGATATGTCCCGAAGGACAGTTCATTCCTGCTCCGAGAAGTTTTCAGGCGTATGAAGCCACAAACATTCAATCTCAAATGGAGGTCAACCCTGTAGTGGTGTACCCCAATCCGGCCGATAGCTACACCACGTTGCGTTACGAATTGTTCCGTTCACATCCGCAAACCTACATACGCATCTTCGATGTCAGCGGCCGTATAATCAGGTCTTTTGACCTCGGTGATAACTACGAAGGCCAGGTACTTTGGGATACCCGCGACGAACGCTCCGGAATGTATTTCTACCAGCTTTGGCAGAATGAAGAAAAAGTATCTGCGGGTAAAATAGTGGTACAGCATTAAAAAGCAGTAACTTTAAAGTATGATCAGATTCATGCTTATATCTGTAATCCTGTGGGCGGGGTGCGTGAAGCTCTCCGCCCAGCAGGGTTATACCTATGTGGTAGATGAAGAATTTGTGCATTATGAAAATATCTTTATAAGGGTTGAAGGACTGGTTTTGACAGAATCCAACCAAATTGTGGTTAGTGCTCATTGGCATCCACTAAGCGGCCACAGAGGCATTGTTCGGCTATATCCAACTGGAGATTTTGATAACTCTTTTGGTACTCCTTCTTCATTAGGAGGGGGGGGGGCATTGTTCAGAGTGCCAGGAGGATACATGAGATTCAATAATACCCCCGGTAAACATGATGAACTAGGACAACCATATCCAGGTTTTAATTTTTACTTTGCCAATAACTTTCCCACCAATCCTCCACCGGATGCCATGGCCTTGTTTCCATTGCCCGATGGCAGATTTTACGTCAGCGGGCGCATTTACCTCGATTCGCTAGGCAACAAAGCCCACCTGGTGCGCATGATGCCCAACGGCAGTGTGGATACTACTTTTACCCCCCGCGTGGTGAACGCGCCGCTTTCGGGTAAAACCTCACACATGATGTTTTACGATGATGAACGCATTATGGTGGGCGGTAACTTCAATACCTTTGAAGATCATGTTTCTCCACACATGGTGCGGGTTTTT
Source organism: Cryomorphaceae bacterium (assembly GCA_007695365.1). NCBI lineage: Bacteria > Pseudomonadati > Bacteroidota > Flavobacteriia > Flavobacteriales > Cryomorphaceae > Cryomorphaceae bacterium. Next base: position 32,522 of record REDV01000147.1, read on the forward strand.
CTGGATGGTTCGGTGGATACTACCTTTACTTCAGAGTTTGTAGAACGCTATTTCACTTCAGCCCGATACGTGGATGACCAGGGCAGGATTATGATTACAGACCCGGCAGGTGGATTTGCCAGTCATCCGGAAGATACGGTGCTGGTAATGCGTGTTTTGCCAGATGGCCGCGAAGATACCACCTTCCATCACCTGGAAATAGAAGGTGGCACAACAGCGCAAAACAGCTATTGGTGGCCGGCAGTAATTGGCGTAGTACCCGAAGATGATG
>REDV01000148.1 GCA_007695365.1 Cryomorphaceae bacterium
TAGAGCACTGGTCTCCAAAACCAGGTGTCGGGAGTTCGAGTCTCTCCACCCGTGCGAACGACGAAACACAACCCAAAGCATGAAAGCTTACATTATAGAATCATACGAAGAGTTGGTACACAAAGTGACCTGGCCAACCTGGAAAGAGCTTCAAAGTAGCTCAATCCTTGTGCTGATCGCTTCCATCATTATCGCTCTCCTTGTATTCCTTATGGATTATATTTTCGGAGTAAATGCGGTTCAGTCGGGAGACGTTAACTGGAAAGGAGTACTTGGGTACATCTACGAGATTCTAATCGGATAGTGACGATGACTTCAGAAATCGAAAAAAAGTGGTACGTGGTGCGCGCAGTGAGCGGGCAGGAGAAGAAAGTAAAAGACCACATTGAGCTGGAAATTAAGCGCAGTGGTCTTCAGGATTACGTTTCTCAATTGCTCATTCCCACTGAAAAGGTGTACCAGATTCGCAACGGAAAGAAGGTGTCTAAAGAGCGCAACTTTTACCCTGGCTATGTGTTGATTGAAGCTGCCCTCGAAGGTGAGGTGCCGCACATCATCAAAAGCGTAACCAATGTCATCGGATTTCTCGGAACAGAAAAAGGCGGACAGCCTGTACCTCTGCGCCAAAACGAAGTCAACAGAATCCTTGGAAAAGTTGATGAACTCGCCGAGAGCGACGAAGAGCTTACCATCCCATACTTGGTTGGCGAATCGGTGAAAGTGATTGACGGTCCTTTCAATAGCTTCACCGGAGTAATTGAGGAAATCAACGAAGAAAAGAAAAAACTCAAAGTAATGGTTAAGATCTTTGGGCGTAAAACCCCTCTAGAGCTTGGCTACATGCAAGTTGAAAAAGAAAATTAAGAAATTTTGATTGCTCTGACTGTTCGATGCAGAATCAGTTTGAATGCTTCCCCTAGCAATCAGGATGTGAACCAAATAATAACCCAGAAGAATGGCTAAAGAAGTAAGCGGTATCATCAAGTTACAGATCCGCGGAGGAGCGGCCAACCCTTCGCCTCCTGTGGGCCCTGCATTGGGAGCCAAAGGGGTTAACATTATGGAGTTCTGCAAGCAATTTAATGCTCGTACGCAGGACAAACCGGGTAAGGTATTGCCTGCCCTGATTACGGTTTATTCCGATAAATCGTTTGACTTCATAATCAAGACCCCACCGGCGGCCGTGCAATTGCTCGAAGCAGCGAAGCAGAAAAAAGGTTCGGGAGAACCCAACCGCGTAAAAGTGGCAAGCGTAACCTGGGATCAGGTACGCACCATTGCGGAAGAAAAAATGCCCGACCTGAACTGTTTCACCATTGAATCTGCCATGAAAATGGTAGCAGGAACTGCCCGAAGCATGGGACTGACAGTGAAAGGAAAAGCACCGTTTTAAACCGGACTAAAAACTTGAATGATGAAACTCACGAAAAAGAGAAAAGAAGCCCTTTCCAAATACGACCCGGAAAAATCTTACGATTTGTCCGAGGCGTCGAAAATAGTGAAGCAAATCAGCAACACTAAATTCGACTCTTCGGTCGACATCGCGGTCAGACTGGGGGTAGACCCACGTAAAGCAAACCAAATGGTGCGCGGAACCGTGTCGTTGCCCCACGGAACAGGAAAGGACGTGAAGGTACTTGTGCTGTGCCCATCCGACCAGGAGGCTGAAGCACAAGATGCCGGCGCTGACTTCGTTGGACTTGATGAATATATCGACAAAATCAAGCAAGGCTGGACCGACGTTGACGTGATCATTACCACACCCGCAGTGATGGGAAAGGTAGGAGCACTCGGACGAATCCTCGGACCTCGCGGCTTGATGCCGAACCCGAAAACCGGAACTGTTACGATGGAAGTCGGAAAAGCAGTAAAGGATGTAAAGGCAGGTAAAATCGATTTCAAAGTAGATAAGTACGGAATTGTGCACGCCTCCGTTGGAAAAACTTCCTTCCAGGAAGACCAAATCCGCGAAAATGCGCGCGAAATCATCCAGACCCTTATCAAAATGAAACCGGCTGCTGCCAAGGGAACATACATCAAGTCAATCAACCTGAGCTCCACAATGAGTCCCGGAGTGAAAGTTGAAACCAAGTCGGCCGGAATCTGATCTAATTGACGAAAAACACACGACAATGACCAAAGAACAAAAACAACAATTGATTGAAGAGTTGTCAGCGTCAATTGCAGAGAGTGGGGTGCTGTATGTTGCAGATACCTCTACACTGACTGTGGAAACTACCAACGCCTTGCGAAGGAAGTGTTTTAACGCCGGTATCAAACTGCGCGTAGTAAAAAACACCCTGCTTCAAAAAGCGCTGGAGCGTGTGGAAGGCAGAGATTTTTCTGAATTGAACCAGGTTTTGACAGGCCCTACTGCCGTGATGTTCTCGGAAGTAGGAAATGCCCCTGCAAAGCTCATAAAGGAATTCAGAAAGAAATTCGATCGTCCGGTTCTGAAAGGAGCCTGGATCGAAGAAACAGTGTACATTGGTGATGACCAGCTCGAAAATCTGGTGAACATCAAGAGCCGCGACGAGCTTATCGCCGACGTGGTGGCACTGCTTCAATCTCCTGCCAAAAACGTGGTTTCCGCGTTGCAATCTGGTAAAACAACCATCGCAGGTTTGGTTAAAGCCCTCGAAGAAAGAGCAGCTTAAAGCAATCCTGATTTTTTGAACGAACACAATTTTTAGAATCTAAAACAATCAACAATGGCAGATATCAAAGAACTGGCGGAACAGCTGGTTAACCTCACAGTAAAAGAAGTCAACGAATTGGCTACCATCCTTAAAGATGAGTACGGAATTGAGCCCGCAGCCGCTGCAGTAGCAATTGCAGGTCCCGCAGCCGGCGGTGGCGCTGGAGAAGCCGTAGAAGAGAAAACAGAATTCGACGTAATTCTGAAGTCTGCAGGCGGATCTAAACTCGCTATCGTGAAACTGGTGAAAGAACTCACCGGTCTCGGACTGAAAGAAGCCAAAGAACTGGTTGACGGTGCCCCCGGTCCTATCAAAGAAGGAGTTTCGAAAGACGAAGCAGATTCGCTCAAGAAACAACTCGAAGAGGCCGGTGCTGAAGTTGAGCTCAAGTAAGCCAACTCGCCGCCCCATTTACGGTTTAGACCTCCCGGAATACCCCGGGAAGGTCTAAACCTTTTGTCGTTTAACAACGACGCCCCGTTCATTACCCCATTTTACTCACCAAATTTCAAGAGCCTTGTCAACTCCGAACAACTCCACAGCGCGTATCAATTTTGCCCAGAGTGTCAGCCAGGTAGATTACCCTGACTTTCTCGACATTCAAATAAAGTCCTTCCAGGAGTACTTCCAGCTTGATACCAGCCCGGAAGACCGCAAAAACGAAGGCCTGTACAAGGTATTCAGCGAGAACTTCCCCATTACCGACACAAGAAACCAGTTTGTGTTGGAATTTCTCGACTACTTCATTGACCCTCCTCGATACTCCATCAACGAGTGCATTGAGCGCGGCCTTACTTACAGCGTACCGCTCAAGGCAAAACTTAAACTCTACTGCAACGACCCGGAACACGAAGATTTCGAAACCATCGTGCAGGACGTTTACCTCGGAACCATTCCATACATGACTCCACGTGGCTCTTTCGTGATAAACGGAGCCGAAAGAGTGATTGTATCGCAGTTGCACCGCTCTCCTGGTGTGTTCTTCGGACAAAGCCGACACGCCAACGGTACCAAACTTTACTCTGCACGTGTGATTCCTTTTAAGGGATCGTGGATTGAGTTTGCAACCGATATCAACTCGGTGATGTACGCTTACATCGACCGTAAAAAGAAATTGCCCGTAACCACCCTCCTTCGGGCCATCGGTTACGAAAGCGACAAGGATATTCTTGAAATCTTTAATCTTGCAGATGAGATTAAAGTATCCAAAACCGGTTTAAAGAAAGTGATGGGCCGCCGTTTGGCTGCTCGTGTGCTCAAATCATGGATTGAAGATTTTGTAGACGAAGATACTGGTGAGGTGGTGTCTATCGAACGGAATGAAGTGCTGATTGACCGGGAAACCATTCTCGAAAATGAGCACATTGAGCTCATCCTCGATTCAGGCTCCAAAACCATCATCCTCCACAAGGAAGATATCAACGCAGCAGATTATGCCATTATCTACAACACCCTGCAAAAAGATACTTCCAACTCAGAGAAAGAGGCTGTTGAGTTTATTTACCGCCAGTTGCGGAGCGCTGAACCACCGGATCTGGAAACAGCCCGCGGTGTAATTGATAAGCTTTTCTTTTCCGAGAGCCGCTACGATCTCGGTGATGTGGGACGTTTCCGCATCAACCGAAAGCTGGGGCTGAATATCGGTGATAACGAAAGAACCCTTACCCGTGAAGATATCATCTCTATCATCAAGTATCTCATTGAGCTGATTAACTCAAAAGCAGATATTGACGATATTGACCACCTGAGCAACCGACGTGTACGTACTGTTGGTGAGCAGTTGTACAACCAGTTCTCGGTGGGGCTTGCGCGTATGGCGCGAACCATTCGTGAACGCATGAACGTTCGAGACAATGAGGTTTTTACACCCATTGACCTCATCAATGCAAAAACGCTGTCGTCGGTTATCAACTCATTTTTTGGTACCAACCAGCTATCGCAGTTCATGGATCAAACCAACCCGCTGTCGGAAGTTACCCACAAACGCCGTATGTCGGCACTCGGACCCGGAGGACTTTCAAGAGAGCGCGCAGGTTTTGAGGTACGTGACGTGCACTACACGCACTACGGTCGCCTATGTACCATCGAAACGCCTGAAGGACCAAATATTGGTCTGATTTCATCCCTCTGTGTGTTCGCTAAAGTGAACCGACTCGGGTTTATTGAAACACCCTATCGAAAAGTAGAGGAGGGTAAGGTGAACCTGAAAGACGAAGTAATCTTCCTCAGCGCTGAAGAAGAAGACCGCAATACCATTGCCCAGGCAAATGCTCAGATTGATGAAGGAGGAAACTTCCTTACTGAGCGAGTGAAAGCCCGTTATGAAGGCGACTTCCCGGTGGTGGAGCCACAGGAACTCACCCTGATGGACGTAGCCCCCAACCAGATCGCCTCCATCGCGGCTTCGCTCATTCCGTTCCTCGAGCACGATGACGCCAACCGCGCACTGATGGGTTCAAACATGATGCGCCAGGCGGTTCCGCTTATGCGCCCTGAAGCCCCTGTGGTTGGAACTGGTATTGAAGGTCTCGTAGCCCGCGACTCACGGGTGCTGCACTACGCCGAAGGCGAAGGTGTTGTTGAATACGTTGATGCCAATGAAATTCACGTTCGCTACGAGCGCGATGAGGAGGAAGAACTGGTAAGCTTTGACGAAGATGTGAAAGTGTACCACATGATCAAGCATCAGAAAACAAACCAGAACACCACCATCAACCTGATGCCAATCGTGAAGAAAGGCCAAAAGGTGAAAAAAGGTGATGTGCTCACCGAAGGATATGCTACCGAGAATGGCGAGCTTGCCATCGGACGTAACCTGAAAGTGGCTTTCATGCCCTGGAAAGGATACAACTTTGAGGACGCAATCGTGATTTCCGAACGCCTCGTGCGGGAGGATATCTTCACGTCCATCCACATTGATGAATACATCCTGGAGGTGCGCGATACCAAGCGTGGAATGGAAGAGCTCACTGCCGACATTCCCAACGTGAGTGAAGAAGCCACCAAAGACCTCGATGAATACGGAATGATCCGCATCGGAGCCGAAGTGAAGGAAGGGGATATTCTGATTGGTAAAATTACACCGAAGGGAGAAACCGACCCCTCACCGGAAGAGAAACTGCTGCGTGCCATTTTCGGTGACAAGGCTGGGGATGTGAAAGATGCGTCGCTCAAAGCACCTCCTTCATTGCGTGGAGTTGTGGTTGACAAAAAGCTTTTCTCTCGCGCCATGAAAGATCGAAAGAGCAAGGCGCAAGACAAGGTAGAAATTGAAAAGATCGAGAAGGATTTCGAAAAGCAGTGTGCTGAACTGAAGGGTGTGCTGATTGAGAAATTGCACGGACTGGTGAGTGGAAAAACTTCGCAGGGAGTATTCAACAACTACCATGACGAGCTCATTAAAAAAGGTGTGAAATTCACGCAAAAAGCCCTTATGGCCATTGATTTCTCACTTGTTAACCCGAGCGGATGGACTACTGACGACTCAATCAACGCGTTGATCAAGCGTTTGATTCGTAACTACAACATCAAGTACAACGAGTACCTTGGTGAACACAACCGCAAGAAGTTCCAGATTACCGTGGGTGATGAACTTCCTTCGGGAATTGTTCAGTTGGCCAAAGTTTACATTGCCAAAAAGCGCAAGCTGAAAGTAGGTGATAAGATGGCAGGCCGCCACGGAAACAAAGGTATTGTGGCCAAAATCGTTCGCGATGAGGACATGCCTTACCTTGAAGACGGAACTCCGGTGGACATCGTGTTGAACCCCCTGGGTGTACCCTCCCGAATGAACCTTGGTCAGATTTACGAAACCGTTCTCGGTTGGGCTGGTATCAAGCTCGGAAAGCGCTTTGCCACTCCAATTTTTGACGGGGCCAGCATTGACGATATCAACAAATACACCGACGAGGCAGGCGTTCCCAGATTCGGTACAACCTACCTCTACGACGGTGGAACCGGTGAGCGTTTCGATCAACCCGCAACAGTAGGTGTGATTTACATGCTGAAACTGGCACACATGGTTGACGACAAAATGCACGCCCGTTCGATCGGACCATACTCGCTGATCACTCAGCAACCACTGGGAGGTAAGGCGCAGTTCGGAGGCCAGCGTTTTGGAGAGATGGAGGTGTGGGCACTCGAGGCATTCGGTGCGTCGCACATCCTTCGCGAAATACTCACCGTGAAGTCTGACGACGTTATCGGTCGTGCAAAGGCCTACGAGGCCATTGTAAAAGGAGAGAACATGCCCGAACCGGGTATCCCGGAATCGTTCAATGTATTGTTGCACGAACTCCGTGGTCTGGGCCTCAGCGTGTCGCTCGACGAAAAGTAATCCGTATTCATTCAACAGCACTTAACATCAACATACAATGGCTTTGAGAAGAGATCAAAAGAAAACCCACTCCGGATTCAAGAGTATTACCATCAGCCTCGCTTCACCCGAGGAAATCCTGGAAAGCTCACACGGAGAGGTACTCAAACCCGAAACAATCAACTACCGCACCTACAAGCCTGAGCGCGATGGCCTTTTTTGCGAAAGAATCTTCGGACCTGTTAAAGACTACGAATGCCACTGTGGTAAGTACAAACGGATTCGCTACAAAGGAATCGTTTGCGACCGCTGTGGAGTAGAAGTTACCGAGAAAAAAGTGCGTCGTGAACGCATGGGCCACATTTCACTTGTGGTGCCTGTTGCGCACATCTGGTACTTTAAATCCCTGCCCAACAAGATTGGTTACCTACTCGGTTTGCCCACCAAGAAGCTCGATCAGATTATATACTACGAGCGCTATGTGGTGATTAACCCCGGTAATGCAATTGGTCCTGAGGGAGAGCCACTCATGAAACTCGATTTCCTGACCGAGGAAGAATACCTCGATATCCTCGACCAACTTCCTCGCGAAAACCAACACCTTGACGACGAGGATCCGAACAAATTTGTAGCTAAAATGGGTGCCGATGCACTTTTTGACCTCCTCAAAGGTCTGGAGCTCGACTCGCTCAGTTACGAATTGCGTCACAAGGCCAACACAGAAACTTCGCAGCAGCGTAAGAACGAAGCCTTGAAGCGTTTGCAAGTGGTTGAGGCCATCCGCGAGGCAAACACCCGCATTGAAAACCGCCCGGAGTGGATGATTGTAAAGGTAGTTCCTGTGATTCCGCCGGAACTGCGCCCGCTCGTGCCCTTGGATGGAGGTCGTTTTGCAACTTCCGATTTGAACGACCTATACCGTCGTGTGATTATCCGTAACAACCGCTTGAAGCGACTCATTGAAATCAAAGCTCCCGAAGTAATCTTGCGAAACGAAAAGCGGATGCTTCAGGAAGCGGTAGATTCACTCTTCGACAACTCGCGTAAATCAAGCGCGGTAAAAACCGAATCGAACCGCCCGCTGAAGTCACTTTCAGACAGCTTGAAAGGTAAACAAGGTCGCTTCCGTCAAAACCTGCTCGGAAAACGTGTGGATTATTCCGGACGTTCGGTAATCGTGGTGGGGCCCGACCTTCAAATGCACGAGTGCGGTATTCCAAAAGACATGGCCGCCGAGCTCTACAAGCCGTTTGTCATCCGAAAAATGATTGAGCGCGGTATTGTGAAAACCGTAAAGTCGGCCAAGAAAATTGTAGATCGCAAAGAACCTGTTGTGTGGGATATTCTGGAAAACGTGATGAAAGGACATCCCGTGCTACTCAATCGCGCCCCGACCCTGCACCGATTGGGTATTCAGGCGTTTCAGCCCAAGATGATTGAAGGGAAGGCAATTCAGCTTCACCCGCTTGTGTGTACAGCATTCAACGCCGACTTTGACGGTGACCAGATGGCAGTGCACGTGCCCCTTGGTAGCGCCGCTATCCTTGAGGCACAGCTCCTGATGCTGGCTTCGCACAACATTCTGAACCCCGCCAACGGTGCACCTGTAACGGTACCCTCGCAGGACATGGTTCTCGGTCTGTACTACATCACCAAAGAGCGTGCAAGCACCGAAGAGCACAAGGTGAAAGGCGAGGGCATGACTTTTTACTCTCCCGAAGAAACCATCATTGCATACAATGAAGGCAAGCTCGATTTGCACGCAAGCATCAAAGTTCGTGTTACTACCTTGATTGGTGGTGAAGCAAAAACCGAAATGGTTGATACTACCTGCGGTCGTGTGCTGTTTAACGAGCTCGTGCCCAATGAAGTGGGCTTTATCAATAAACTTCTTACCAAGAAGTCACTGCGCGATATCATCGGAGACGTACTCAATACCGTTGGTGTTGCACGTACTGCCCAGTTCCTCGACGACATCAAGGATATGGGATACACCATGGCTTTCAAAGGGGGGCTGTCATTCAACCTGAATGATGTGATTATCCCTGCCGAGAAAGAGGAGCTTGTAGAAAAAGCTGCAAACCAGGTGAAAGAAGTGATGGAGAGCTACAACATGGGTCTTATCACTGATAATGAGCGCTACAACCAGATTATTGACATCTGGACGCACACCAACTCCAAGCTTACCAATATTCTGATGAACCAGCTCATTAAGGACAAGCAGGGATTCAACTCTATCTACATGATGTTTGACTCCGGCGCACGTGGTTCTAAAGAGCAAATTCGCCAGCTTTCGGGTATGCGTGGTTTGATGGCAAAACCGCAAAAGAGTGGTGCCTCCGGAGGTCAGGATATTATCGAGAACCCGATTATCTCAAACTTTAAGGAAGGGCTATCCATTCTTGAGTACTTTATCTCAACCCACGGTGCGCGTAAAGGTCTGGCTGATACAGCACTGAAAACGGCGGATGCAGGTTACCTTACCCGCCGTTTGGTGGACGTATCGCAAGATGTAATTATCACCGGTGAAGACTGTGGAACCCTTCGCGGTCTGATCGCTACAGCGCTGGTAAAGAATGATGAAGTTGTTGAATCATTGAGCGATCGAATCCTCGGACGCTCGGCTGTTCACGATGTTTTCCACCCCGAAACCGAAGAGCTGATTGTGGCCAGTGGTGAAGAAATCACCGAAAAGCAAGCGGCCATTATTGAAGAAACAGGCATCGAAGAGGTAGAAATCCGCTCGGTACTTACCTGCGAAATGAAGAATGGGGTGTGTGGCAAATGCTACGGACGAAACCTTGCCAACAACGGTTCGGTTCAGAAAGGAGAAGCAGTAGGTGTTATTGCTGCACAGTCTATCGGTGAGCCGGGAACGCAGCTTACCCTGCGAACCTTCCACGTGGGTGGAACCGCCTCTAAAATTGCCGATGAATCGGAAGTGCGAGCCAAGTACGAAGGAAAGATTGAAATTGACGGTCTTCGTACAGTGAGCAAAAAAGACGATAGCGGTGAAGAACGCAACGTTGTGATTGGCCGCTCTGCTGAGTGGAAAATCATTGAAGATAAAACCGGTGTAGTGCTCACCACAGGTAACATTCCTTACGGTAGCAACGTGTTTGTGAAAAACGGCGCCAAGCTGAAGAAGGGAGACCTTATCTGTAAGTGGGACCCCTACAACGCTGTAATGGTGGCTGAGTTTGACGGTAAGGTGAAGTTCGAAAGCGTAATTGACGGTATTTCCTACCGCGAGGAGGTGGACGAACAAACCGGCTTTACCGAGAAGGTAATTGTTGAACGTCGCGACAAGAAGATCAACCCTGAGATTCACATCATGGGTGGCAAAGGCAACAAAGAGGTGCTGAAATCATACGCGTTGCCTGTAGGTGCGCACATCATGATTAAAGAAGATGCCGATGTAAAAGCCGGGGATATTCTCGTGAAAATTCCACGTGTGGCAGGTAAGTCTGGTGATATCACCGGAGGTCTGCCGCGAGTAACGGAGCTCTTTGAAGCACGTAACCCTTCTAACCCAGCGGTTGTTTCGGAGATTGATGGAATTGTGAGCTTCGGAAAAGTGAAACGTGGAAACCGCGAGATCATCGTTGAATCCAAGAGCGGTGAGGTGAAGAAGTACCTCGTATCACTCTCCAAGCACATCCTTGTGCAGGAAAATGACTATGTGCGTGCCGGTGCACCGCTTTCAGATGGAGCCATTACGCCATCCGACATCCTCGCCATCAAAGGACCTACTGCCGTGCAGGAATACCTTGTGAACGAAATTCAGGAGGTATACCGATTGCAGGGTGTGAAAATCAACGACAAGCACTTTGAAGTGATTGTGCGTCAGATGATGCGCAAGGTGGAAATTGAAGACGCAGGCGATACCCGCTTCCTCGAGAAACAAGCCGTGGATAAGATTGAGTTCATGGAGGAAAACGACAGCATCTTCGGAATGAAAGTGGTGGTGGATGCCGGTGACTCATCTGCGCTGAAGGAAGGCCAGATTGTTTCTGCGAGGCGCTTGCGCGATGAGAACTCTCAGCTCCGCCGTCAGGATTTGAAGCTGGTGGAGGCTCGTGAGGCCGTTGCCGCAACTTCGCGTCCGTTGCTTCAGGGTATTACACGCGCGTCGCTGCAAACCAAGAGCTTTATCTCGGCAGCATCGTTTCAGGAAACAACCAAGGTGCTCAACGAGGCCGCTGTGGCCGGAAAAGTGGATACCCTTGGCGGCCTGAAAGAAAACGTGATTGTGGGTCACCTCATTCCGGCAGGTACCGGTCTTCGTGAGTTTGAAAAGCTCATTGTCGGATCGCAGGAAGACTACGACCGCTTGGTTGCTAGCAAAGAAGCAGCAACCGTTTCAGAAGAATAACACATTTAACCACAACGCCCCAAACCCGGGCGTTGTGGTTTTTAAAAAACTCCAGTTATGGCAGACGAAAATCAGAATCCCAAGAACCAGTTAAGCATAGAACTAAGCGAAGATGTAGCCGAAGGTGTATATTCAAACCTGGCTATTATTACGCACTCCAACGCAGAGTTTGTGATGGACTTTGTGCGGGTGATGCCCGGCGTACCCAAAGCCAAAGTTAAATCTCGTATTGTTCTTACCCCTCAGCACGCCAAGCGTTTGATGCGCGCTTTGAACGACAATATTCAGAAGTTTGAAAGCGTTCATGGCCGCATTGAAGATACCCAGGGCCCTGAGGGAAATATTCCGATGAACTTTGGCGGTCCTACCGCCCAGGCCTGATCCTCTCAGGTTGCGAATCAGGAAACCCCGGCCTTGGTCGGGGTTTTTCGTTATTTGTTTTTATGTCATTTCGACCGAAGCAACGACGGCAGGAGTTGCG
>REDV01000149.1 GCA_007695365.1 Cryomorphaceae bacterium
CTACATAACCACCTACAAGCTGCGGGATAAGCTCTACCTCTGGAATGATTTTCACTTAGTGCCGGGCGGGTTTTTTGTAACAAGGCACGGCTTGAGTTACCGCCCCAATAAGCGATTTAACCTTACAGGAGGTTACGCGTGGGTGGCCACGTCCACAGCCTTCACCAACCGGCTTCAGCGGCAGGAGCACCGCCCCTGGGGGCAAATTGAGTACAATACACCCATTGCCCTGAGAAGCAGCCTGCGGGCCCGTATTCGCTACGACGCACGTATCCGGAATCGCATTGCAGGCAACGAAGTGCTCGACGACTACATGTTTTACAGCCGATTACGACTGATGACCAGTTATCGCTTTGTGGTGAAAAAGTTCTCAGAAACCACGCGCGCGCATTTGAACGTGATGAATGAGTTCCTGGTAAACGCCGGACACGAAGTTGGCGGCTGGAATATGGACCAAAACCGCGTGTACCTGTTGGGCGGCTTCGACGTGGCCAACCTCACCATATTGCTGGGATATCACAACCGCATCATACCCGCGCAGGCAGGCGGAGGCACCATGAAGCACGGCTTTACCCTTTGGCTGGTTCAGACCTTTGGCGAAAAACCCCGCCAACCCGAAAAGCTGATAACGCCCGAAGAAGTGCCACAGCTGTATTAAACCAGAGGGCTGCGTCGAGGGTGGGCATATTGCGCTTTCTGATCAAATTTTCAAGATTTTGATTTGTTCAGGCATACGGAATTGAATGATGAATGCGGAAAGAATGGTCAAAGCACCAATCAGAAATATGGCGTATTGAACCCCGAATAGATCGGCGGTGATTCCCGACATAACCGCTCCAAAAGCATAGCCTAAATCCCTCCAAAGCCTGAAGGTTCCTATGCTTTCTGCGCGCTGAATCGGACTCGTAGCCCCGGCTATGGTAGCGAGGAAAGTGGGATACACCAGCGCTGTTCCCAATCCCAGTATGCCCGAAATGGTGGCCAAAACATAAAATTCGCTGCTAAACGGAATGAGCAAAATGGCCAATCCTTGCAGGAGCATCCCCCAAAACAACATCGCTTTTTTGGAATAATGGTCAGCCATTTTTCCGGTAAAAAGCTGCCCTACACCCCAAACCGTGGGGTAGATGGCGGTAACAACGCCTATGTTGGCATGGTCGAAATTAAGCGCAAACAAAACGATGGGGAGCAGGCCCCATATCATCCCGTCATTGAGATTGTTCACAAGCCCGGCCTGTGTAACCGAGCTCAGGGTTTTGTTCTTAAAGGTGGTTTCAACAAACACGTTGCTGAGCTGTGCGGTGTTGTCGGTAGCACTTTCCTTGTGCACAAAAACATTGGTGTCTTGCACCCAGAGCACGGTGAGCAGGAGCCCCACCATGGAAATGAAAATTCCGATGTAAAATGGATAGGGTGTAACCCCGTATTTGCTGGCAACGAGCCCCGTCAGGAAGGCAACAATACCCACGGCAAAATAACCTGCAAATTCGTTGAGTCCCATGGCCAACCCGCGGTTTTTTTCGCCCACGAGATCAATTTTCATCACAACCGTGCTGCTCCAGGTAAATCCCTGGCTTATTCCCAAAAGTACATTGGCAAAAATGACAAAGCCCCAATTTGGGGCGTACATCAGCATGAACGGAACGGGGATGGCCAGTATCCAGCCAAACAGAAGCAGGTTCTTTCGTCCATATTTATTGGCCAGCCGACCTGTGTAATAGTTGGCAATGGCTTTGGTTATTCCAAAAGCTGTGATGAACGAAAGAATAGCCGTTTTCGAAGCTACGCCGAACTCTATTTCTGCGAACTGCGGAATGATGGTACGCTCCATTCCGATCATTCCCCCCACAAATGCGTTCACAATGACCAACAAGGAAAATTGCTTCCAATTTTCTTTCAATCCCAGCTTTACGTTTTCGGTTTTCATCATGAAAGGGTATATCCCTGCAAAGTTGCGTCTAATGTTCCACACGCCAAGTAACAATTGTTCAACCCAAATTATGCAATAGGAGGAGCGCTTAGCACCGAACCATTTGCTGGTCTGTATGCAAATATTACGTGGAGAAAAAGTTCCGGGTCTGCCGCAAGCATAGGTATTTACCTCTTACCTTTGGTTCAAAACACGAACACCAGCAAGATGATGAAACCATTCTACACCCTCTTTTCAACCGCACTTTTTTGCGTATCCGGCCACCAGGCAATCGCTCAAGCGGGCACCATTGATCCTGATTACAACTCAGGAACTGGTGCGAACAACGACATCTGGACCATGGAAATTCTGCCCGACGGAAAACTCTTTTTAGGAGGGGCCTTTACGGAGTTTCAGTTTGCTTCACTCAACCGCGTAGCACGGGCTGATGTGGATGGCACGGCTGACTTTTCGTTTTTCTCGAGCGGCGCCAATCAGGATGTCTTTTCATCTGCACTGCAACCCGACGGAAAAATTATTCTGGGCGGTGTGTTTGCCAATTTTGCAGGCACCTCAAGATTGCGGCTGGCCCGTGCAAACACCAATGGCACCAACGATGCATCTTTTGTGGTTGGAACCGGTGCTGATGGAGCAATCCGGGATATCAAGGTATTGCCCGACAACCGCATCCTGATAACAGGGAATGTAACATCATACAACGGCAACCCGTGCGGACGAATCGCGCGGTTGCTGCCCGATGGTACTTTTGACGATACATTCGATATCGGAACCGGATTCAACAGCCCGTCCTACTGCCTTGCCCTTCAAAACGACGGTAAAATCATGGTGGGCGGATTTTTTATCAACTTCAATGGCGTTTCCAGGAATCGCATTGCCCGCCTGAACGAAAATGGCTCGCTCGACGAAACTTTTGACCCGGGCACGGGTGCAAGTGCTATTGTGCGGGATATCGTGATACTGCCGGATGGCAAAATACTGATCGCAGGTCAGTTCACCTCATACAATGGTGTGGAAGTAAATCATATTGCCCGTCTGCTCCCCGACGGCAGCCTTGATACTACCTTCAATGCAGGAACCGGATTCAGCAGCGATGTGTATTCGCTGGCCTTGCAGTCAGACGGAAAAATCATTGCCGGTGGGGATTTTACTTCAGTGAACGGCATCAACGCCAACCGTATTGCACGTCTGCTGCCCGACGGCAGCGTGGATGAAAGCTTCAATACGGGTAGCGGGGCCAGCGCACGCGTTCGGCAGGTTGCCCTTCAACCCGATGGGAAAATTGTTGTGGCAGGAGATTTCACCACCTTCAATGGTGAGACCCATAACCGCTATGTGCGATTACTTGGCGACAACCTGGATTGCAACGGCGTTGAAAACGGAAGCGCGTTTTTTGACGAGTGTGGCGAATGCGTGGGTGGCGATACCGGACTGGACCCCTGCTTCGGTGGGTGTATCAACCCTGAGGCCTGCAACTACGATGCTGAGGCCGGTTTCGACGACGGCAGTTGTGTACTTATTGGTGATCCTTGCGATGACGGTGACCCTGAAACAAGCAATACCATCATTCTTGCAGACTGCGAATGCGGAGAAGACCTTGCAACCTCAACAAGCCGGTACGCTTCAACCAATGAATGGATTGCCTACCCCAACCCCGCGCGGGATATGCTCGTTATTGAAGGCACAATACACCAGCCCGTGCTCATGCAAATGTTTGACGCAAGAGGCAGGTTGATTCAAAGTGAACACTTCACCCATCGGCTGGAACTCAATACAAGCTCGCTAACGCAAGGTCTATACTTTGTAAACCTGCACCATGACGGCTCCGTAGAGCGGATCAAAGTGGTTTTGGCGAAATAGTTGAGTGTTGAATGCACCCAAGCCTTTGGCCAGGCAGGCCACCTTAGCAATCTAAATCACCATCCCCGCCGCCACCGTTTCATTGGTCGCCTCGTCAATAAGAATGAGGCTGCCTGTGTTGCGGTTGCGCTTGTAGCTATCTACGAACAGGGGTTGTGTGGTGCGAAGCCGTATGCGCGCAATGTCGTTCATGGTGATGTGCTTGTCGGCCTCGTTGCGGTGCAGCGTATTGATGTCCATTTTGTACTGGATTTCCTTCACCAGGCATCGCACCTCGCGCGTGGTATGGCGCAAAGCGTACTTGCCGTTGGGCTGTAGCGGTCGGTTGCCCATCCAGCAAACCATGATATCGAGGTCCTGCGTTACGGTGGGCTGGTTGTTGCTGCGCACAATCATGTCGCCGCGGCCCAAATCAAAATCCTCCTCCAATCGTATGGTTACCGACATGGGCGCGAAGGCTTCGCTTACCTGTTTGTCGGCGCAGTCAATGGCAGCGATGCGTGTGGTAAAGCCCGAGGGCAGCAGCGTCACTTCGTCACCGGGCTTAAATACGCCCCCGGCCACGCGTCCGGCATAGCCGCGGTAGTCGTGAAAGGCATCGGTTTGCGGCCTGATAACATGCTGTACCGGAAAACGGCAGTCAATATGATTGTGGTCGCTGGAGATATGTACATTCTCCAGGGTGTACATCAGGGTGGGGCCTTCGTACCAGGGCATGGTGACCGATCGGTTCACCACGTTATCGCCCTTCAGCGCGCTGATGGGAATAAAGCGGATATCGCTCGTAATCAGCTTTGAACTGAAGGACTCCAGGTCTTCCTTGATGTTGTTGTACACCTCCTCGCTGTAGTCCACCAGGTCCATCTTGTTGATGCAATACACAATGTGGGGAATTCCCAGCAAAGAAGCAATAAAACTGTGCCGTGCGGTTTGCTCCACCAGTCCTTTGCGGGCATCCACCAGAATAATGGCGAGGTTGGCTGTAGAGGCGCCCGTTACCATGTTGCGCGTGTACTGAATGTGCCCGGGCGTATCGGCAATGATAAACTTGCGTTTGGGCGTGGCAAAGTAGCGATAAGCCACGTCGATGGTGATGCCTTGCTCGCGCTCTGAGCGGAGGCCGTCGGTGAGCAGGGCAAGGTTTACCTCGGTTTCTCCCGATTTGCGACTGGCGCGTTCAATGGCCTCCATCTGGTCTTCGAAAATGGATTTGCTGTCGTACAAAATCCGCCCAATCAGGGTGCTTTTGCCGTCATCTACGCTGCCCGCCGTGGTAAACCGCAGCAGGTCCATGTTGAGGTACTGGTTGTTGCTTTGCATCTTAAAAATAGCCTTCTTTTTTACGGTCTTCCATGGCAGCTTCAGAGCGCTTATCATCCGAACGCCCGCCGCGTTCGGTAACGCGAGAAGCAGCAACTTCTTCAATAATCTCCTCCAGTGTGGCCGCCTCAGATCGCACGGCACCGGTACAGGTCATGTCGCCAATGGTGCGAAAGCGCACGGTCATCATCTCCGCAGTTTCATCATCGCGCATAGGTACGGCTTCGTTTTTGGCCAGGATCACGCCATCGCGCTCAAAGCACTCGCGCTCGTGAGCGAGATACAGCGAGGGAATCTCAATTTCGCGGTGCAGAATGTACTGCCACACGTCCAGCTCGGTCCAGTTGCTGATGGGAAACACCCGAAAGTGCTCGCCTATGTGCTTGCGTCCGTTAAAGAGATTCCACAATTCCGGACGCTGGTTTTTGGGGTCCCACTGGCCAAATTCATCGCGGTGCGAAAAGAAGCGCTCTTTGGCGCGGGCTTTCTCCTCATCCCGCCGTCCGCCTCCCATTGCTGCATCAAACTTGTGCGTTTCCAAAGCATTGAGCAAGGTAACGGTTTGCAGGGCATTGCGACTGGCGTTAATACCTTTCTCTTCCACCACCAAACCCTTGTCAATGGATTCCTGCACAGAGCCTACCATCAGTTCGGCACCGTATTTTTCCACCAGCGCATCGCGAAAAGCGATGGTTTCATCAAAGTTATGGCCGGTATCAACATGCAGCAGCGGAAAGGGAATTTTGGCTGGCCAGAATGCCTTGCGTGCAAGGTGGAACATAATGATGGAGTCTTTTCCGCCGGAGAAGAGCATCACGGGATTCTCAAACTGGGCGGCCACCTCGCGGAGGACGAACATCGCCTCAGCTTCAAGCTCTTCAATATGTGTTAAGCGATAGGATTTCATGCGTTGGATGGAAGTTGAATTCGATGAATGATAAGCTCAAAAAGGCGCTCCGCAGATTGCTCCGGGCTTTCATTGGCGGTTCGGAGGTGCACTTCCGGCATTTCGGGCGCCTCAAAAGGGGCGTCAATGCCCGTAAAGTTTCGGATTTCGCCGGCCCTAGCCTTTTGGTAAAGGCCTTTCACGTCGCGTTGTTCGCACACTTCAAGCGGAGCATCCACAAAAACCTCCATAAAATCGTTTCCGATAATGGTGCGCGCCTGTTGGCGAATGGCCCTGGTAGGACTCACAAAACAGTTGATGACCACCACTCCGCAATCTGTAAAGAGGCGATTGACCTCTGCGATACGGCGTATGTTTTCAGTGCGGTCGGCATCCGAAAAACCCAGGTTGTTGTTGATGCCCGCGCGCACGTTGTCGCCGTCCAATAAGCGCGTTACAACCCCTTCGCCGTGAAGCATTTCCTCAAGCAGCAGGCCTATGGTGCTTTTTCCTGAACCCGATAATCCGGTCATCCAGATGGCCAGCCCGCGATGACCGAGCAACTGCTCTTTGCGCTCACGCGAAATCATGCGGTTAAAAATGGGGTGTATGTGCAGCGGGGTTGACATGGCGGGCAAAGATAGAATTTTGGTTGCGGGGGCATTGCCCCCGGCTCTTATCTTTGCACCATAGCCTCACACCTTATGTCAGACAACCCGAAAAATAAACCTTGGCACGCCATGTCCCCCGAAGAAGTGTTGAAAACGCTCAACACCGACTCATCCAAAGGTCTTACGGCTCAGGAGGTGGAAGGACGGCGTAACCAGTACGGCCCCAACGAACTTCCGGCCGCCAGACAGCGCCCCTGGTACGTCAGGCTGTTATTGCAGTTTCACAACGTGCTCATCTATGTACTCATTGTGGCGGCTGTGATTGCCGCGCTGATGGATCATTGGATTGATACGGTGGTGATTGCAGCCGTGGTTGTGATCAATGCCGTGATCGGTTTTATCCAGGAAGGAAAGGCCGAAAGAGCCTTGGAGAGTATTCGCAATATGCTTTCACTTAAAGCTGTAGTTGTTCGGGATGGACACAAAACCACAGTGAACGCAGAAATGCTGGTACCCGGTGATGTGGTGGTGCTGAAATCGGGAGATAAGGTTCCCGCCGATATCCGCATCGTGCAGGCACGCGATGTGCGGGTAGAGGAATCGCCCCTTACCGGCGAATCCACATCCGTTACCAAGCAAGTAGACGCAGTGGCAGAAGACGCTATTTCCGGAGATCAGCTTTCCATGCTTTTCTCTGGCACTTCACTCACCTTTGGCGAAACCCGCGGGGTGGTGGTAGCTACCGGAACCCAAACGGAACTGGGCAAAATCAACCAGATGATGTCCGAGGTACAGCCCATTACCACGCCCTTATTGCAGAAAATTGAATCCTTCGGCAAATGGCTGTCCGTTATTATTTTGGGCGTAACAGGATTGTTCTTTGCCTTTGCCTGGTTTTTCCGCGATTATGATATCAGCGAGTTATTCCTGATTACCATCGGGCTTATTGTGGCATCCATTCCCGAAGGGTTACCCGCCATTATGACGATTACGCTGGCCATCGGCGTACAGCGCATGGCGCGGCGAAACGCCATCATCCGCAGGCTGCCTTCCGTCGAAACCCTGGGCGCGGTAAACGTGATTTGCTCCGACAAAACGGGAACGCTTACCCGCAACGAAATGACCGCGCGGATGGTGGTTACCGCCGACAAGCTCTACGATGTAGAGGGCGTAGGCTACGAACCAAAAGGGAATATCAAACACGAAGACAGTAAGGTAGATCCGACAAACGAGTCGGTCCTCAAGCGGCTGTTCCAAACCCTGCGCTGCAGTAACAATGCCGAAATTCACGAGGAAGAAAAGGGCTGGCAACTCACCGGCTCGCCTACCGAAGGGGCATTGCTCACGCTGAGCTACAAAGGGGGTATGCAGGATTTTGACCCCGAAAGATTGGACAGCATTCCTTTCGACTCGGAAGCAAAATACATGGCCACACTCAACCAATGGCAGGACGGCAAGGTGGTTTGCATTACCGGTGCACCCGACCGTTTGCTGGAACTTTGTACCCGGCAACTACACAACGACGGAGAGAAAGAACTGGACAAAAGCTATTGGGAGGAGCAGGTGGATACCATCGCCTCGCGGGGAATGCGCGTGTTGGGGGCGGCTTTTATGCCTTTTAAAGACGACAGCAATAGCCTCAAAAGAAGCCACTTGAAAGAAGCACTGTTTCTCGGGTTGATTGGCATTGTGGATCCGCCGCGGCCCGAGGTGGTAGATGCTATTACGGAGTGTCGGGAGGCCGGCATACGGGTAAAAATGATCACCGGCGATCATGCTGCCACCGCACTGGCCATTGCGAGGGAACTGGGTATTGGAGATGGCGAAAAAGCGATAACCGGGGCCGAACTGGAACAAATGTCGGATGATGAACTGGTTGAAATTGCCGAAGAAAACGACGTCTATGCGCGTACCAGTCCGGAGCATAAACTGCGGCTGGTGAAAGCTCTGCAAGCCCGCAACCTGCTGGTAGCCATGACCGGCGACGGGGTAAACGACGCCCCTGCACTCAAAAAAGCCAACATCGGAGTGGCCATGGGTATTAAGGGAACGGAAGTTTCCAAAGACGCCTCCGAAATGGTGCTGGCCGATGATAATTTCACCTCCATTGTGCACGCCGTGGAGGAAGGGCGCACAGTGTATGACAACATCCGAAAAGCGCTTATTTTCATACTGCCAACCAACGGAGGTGAGGCTTTTGTGCTGATGGCTGCCGTATTGCTGGGCACCGTCATGCCCATTTTACCGGTGCAGATTCTTTGGGTAAACATGGTGACTGCTGTAACGCTGGCCCTGGCTTTATCCTTTGAGCGTATGGAGGCAGGCACCATGGAACGTCCTCCGCGCAGCAGAAACGACAAGCTGCTGGGCGGCATTTTCGGCTGGCGCATATTGTACGTGTCGGTAGTGATCGGTGTGCTGTCTATGTGGATGTTTAAGTACATGAAGGGGCTTGGGCTGGAAGAAGAAGCAGCGCGTACGGTGGCTGTGAACACACTCGTTGCCTGCCAGATGTTTTACCTCTTTGCCTGCCGTCAGATACGGAGACCCGCATTCAGTGCAGCCTTCTTCAAAAACAAGGTGGCATTTCTGGCCGGCGGCGTGCTTTTACTGCTGCAGGTGGGCTTTGTTTACCTCCCGGTGATGAACACTTTTTTCGGTACAACCCCCCTGGGGATCCAGGAATGGTTCTATCCAACCGCCGCGGGTTTTGCCGTGTTTCTGCTTGTAGAGGGCGAAAAATGGCTGGTATCGCGTTTTTCGGGAGGAAGCTGATCCTTGCGGACTGTTATTTCTACTGACAATTTGTAATTTCGTTCGCTCCAATAAATAACGCTTTTTATGCACATCGCTATAGCCGGAAACATCGGATCAGGAAAAACCACCCTCACCAAATTGCTTGCCGACCACTACAAATGGGAGGCGCATTTTGAAGACGTGGATGAGAATCCCTACCTCAACGATTTTTACAACGACATGCAGCGTTGGTCGTTCAATCTGCAGGTGTACTTCCTCAACAGCCGCTTTAACCAGGTTACCGAAATCCGTCGCGAAAACAAAGACGTTATCCAGGACCGCACCATCTACGAAGACGCCTACATCTTTGCGCCCAACCTCCACGCCATGGGGCTGATGACCACACGCGATTTTGAGAATTACTTCTCGCTGTTTAACCTGATGGACGGATTTATTTCGCCGCCTGATCTACTCATCTACCTCCGCGCAACCGTACCTGCCTTGGTAAACCAGATTCAGCAGCGGGGCCGCGATTACGAGGAAAGCATCCGCCTGGATTACCTCAAGCGTCTCAACGAGCGTTACGAAGCGTGGATTTCAACCTACGATAAAGGCAAACTGCTCATCATTGACGTAGACCAGAACAACTTTCATGAAGACCCCGAAGACCTCGGCAAAATCATCAACAACATCGACGCTGAGATTCACGGGCTGTTCGACTAGCCTTGGCGCAACTCGGGTTTGCCGGGCATCATGGCCTGAATGATTACTGAGAAGGTAATGACCAACGCAGGACCGATGAGGTTGTACCACAGGTAGGCCATTTTGTAGATTTCGTATTTGTTAAGCAAAAAGAGCGTGATGATGATGGCTTCCGACAGGATGCCCGCTATAAATACTGCGTTTCCGCGAATGTGCTTGATAAAAATGGCCACGAGGAAAATACCCAGAATGGTTCCGTAGAAAAGTGAGCCGAGGATATTTACCAGCTCAATCAGGTTTTCAAACAGCGAAGCCATGTGCGCGAACCACACGGCGAGCAGTCCCCAGGCCAGCGTGAACCCGCGAGACATCATCAGCATTTTGCGCTCTCCCGGCTCGCGGTTTACTTTGCGCTGGTAAAAATCAACAGCGGTGGTGGTGGCAAGGGCGTTCAGCTCGGCCGAGGTGCTCGACATGGCCCCGGAGAAAATCACTGCGAGCAGCAGGCCCACCAGTCCGGCGGGCAGGAATTCGGTTACAAAGGTGATGAAGATGTAATCACCGCTCTTGGTTTCGGCACGCGGATTTACGGTGGTAATCAGGTTCACCACCTCGCGATTCAGCTCCACCTCGCGGGTTTTAAGGCGCTCCAGGGCCCGGCGGCTTTGCTCCACTTCTGCATCGTTGTTGCTCCGCAGCCCGGCCAGCATCTGATGGGTAAGGGCCTGTTTCTCTTCAAACAGGGCAGTTGAGCGCCCTTCGACGGCTGTGAGCTCGTCCGCATAGGCCGAATTGCGCACATTCTCCACCTCCACCTGGTTGAAAAATACCGGAGGCTGCACAAAAAGGTAAAACACAAAGGTCATCACACCGATAAACAGAATAAGAAACTGCATCGGAATCTTAAAAACACCATTGAACATCAAACCCATGCGCATCTCGGTCATGGATTTTCCGCTGATGTATCGCTGCACCTGGCTCTGGTCTGTACCGAAGTACGATAAGGCGAGAAAACATCCGCCAATCAATCCACTCCAGATATTGTACTTGCTGCCGGGATCAAACTGCAAATCCACAATATTCATTTTGCCCATTTTGCCCGCCACCTGCACGGCCTCTCCCGGACTGAGAATGGGCGACAGGTAGTGAAAAATCAGGCCCAATGCTACTATCATACCGCCCATCATTACGGCCATTTGCAATTTGTGGGTCTGGCTCACGGCCACCGAACCACCAACTACTGTGTAGAGAATCACCACCAGGCCAATAATCACAATGGTGGCATCGAGGTCCCAGGTCATCACCTTACTGAGCACGATAGCAGGTGCGTAAATCGTGATTCCCGCAGCCAGTCCGCGGCTTACCAAAAACAACAAGGCCGCCAGCCACCGGGTCTTGAGGTCAAAACGGTTTTCGAGAAATTCATACGCCGTATATACCTTCAGCCGGAAATACAACGGAATGGCAAAGGCACAGATCAACACCAGCGCAATGGGCATTCCAAAGTAGAACTGCACAAAGCTCATCCCTTCTTCATAACCCAATCCCGGGGTTGACAAAAAGGTGATGGCGCTGGCCTGCGTGGCCATGATTGACAAACCGATGGACCACCAGCGTATGCGGTTGTCCCCTCGCAGAAAATCAGTGGCGCTACCCTGACGGGATTTCCAGATGCCGTACGTTACGATACCTGCCAGGCTGCCGAGCAGCACGATCCAATCGAGTGTGCTCATGACAACCAGATGGTTAACAGGTAAAAAAGCACCATCAGCACCACGAGATAGACCATCAGCGCGGTGTAAAACCTTTTCCAGGTTCCGAGTATGGGTGGACGATCATCGTTCATTGCGCGCGGATTTTCCTCCTGCTACCAGGTTGGCCAGCAAGCGATACGCTCCCGGCACACCGGCGGGCAGTTGCCGGAAAAAAGCGATACCGGTGTAGATGAACATTCCTTCGCCATGGCGGGCTGCGATCAGGCCTCCTTTGAGGGGCTCCTTTTCTCCGGGATCTTTCCAGGCTATGAGCGGGGTAAAGGCTTCGTCCCAATCGTCGGAAAAATACAGCCCGCGCTCCTGCACCCAGTTGTCAAAGTCCTCATTCACAATTTTATTGGGGTGATTGAGCAGCGGATGCTTTTTGGCAAGGATGGTGGCCTGTGCTTCCTCATCGGTCACGCGGTCGCGGGAAATCCTGAATCGATATGGCCCGATGTCTTCGGTTACCAGACCAAAACTCACACAATACTGCACCACGAGGTTTCCGCCCTGCCGCACATACTCGTGCAGGTGGTGATTCACGCCTTCCAGCGCATTGTGCACGTTGTAGGCCCGTATGCCCGTGATGATGGCGTCATACACCGAAAGATCAGTACCGCCCAGGTCTTCGGGTGCAATGAGATTAACTTCAAAGCCCATGGCTCGCAACGCCTTCGGCACATCATCGCCCGAGCCCTCTATGTAACCGATGCGCTTTCCGGTGGTTTCGAGCTCAAAGTTCACGGCCAGCACCTCGCTGGGATAGAGCAAGGTTTGCACTGGAATATGATCGTAGTTGATTTCTTTTTCACTCTGGGAGTATGAGCCTTCGTTGGTTTCAGCGACGAGTTTTACCGTGCCGGTTTTTGCATTCGTTCCCGGACGAAGATCGAAGCTGAGCACCGTTTCCTCATTTTTTCGTTGAAGTTCAAAGTTTGCCGAAGCCGGTTCACAGGTCCAGCCAGCCGGAACTTCGGGCCTTAGCACTCCCGTCTGCCCGTCGGCGTGTGCCCGCAGGCGAACCTTGATACGGGCAACATCGCGGTTGGGTGCCACCACTACCGGCTCCGAGGGGTTCACCGTGAGCGGAGGCACTACCTTGAGCAGACGCATTTGCTCACCCTTAGCGCGGTCGGCCCATTTGTGTATCACCGGAATACGATGCTCCAGACGGTACCCCATCATTTCGAAGCGCAAGGTAGCCGAAAAGGGCCAGTCGCTCTCTGCATTGCCGCGCAGCATGGGGTCATCTACCACAAACATGCCCGGTAATTTGTCCTCCACCAACCAGTATTGCTCTGTGGCAGGGTGGTCGGCGGCAATGTTCAGGGTCATGGGAACCAGGTGGGTTCGGTCGCGCAAGAGGCCGTACGAAAGCGCAGTATCGCTTCCGTTAAGGTGCACACCCATGAATTTCACATCGACGTCGCTTCGGTTGAGTGCGGTAACATCTACCTTGATGGCATCGCCCGCCAGCACTTTGTAGTACCCGGTGGTGGCTTCGCACCAGAGGCCTGTACATTGGAGAATCAGCTCGTGCACTAGCTCCAGACGCGCATCGCGAAAATGCGAGGATGGCAGGACTTCAATTGCACGGGCAACTTCAATTAATGCGGGCACGGAAGCAGCCGGGTTGTGGGCATTGAAATCAGCAATAAGGCCTTGAATCTGGGCACCGATCGCTGCGCCTCCCTCCACACGCGACCACGCCACATCCTCGTCGTCAAAGAGCTGCTCTTTAACAGGCAGACCTTTGAGCCACTGCAAATACTCGGTATTGGAGCCCCGTTGAAGCAGCGAGCCGAACCCCTGGCTGCTGTGCTGACTGCGACTGATGGAGGCAATTTCGCCCATGGACCGCCCCAGCAGAGGCTCGTATTCACCTACTTCAAAAGAGATGATCGTTGGGTCTTGCGCGGCGCGTTCGGGCAGGCTTTTGTCCCACCAGGTACTCACGTTGTGAAAAAGTTGTTTGGGTTGCCACGGCTCCACGTATTGGAGTTGTTCGGGGAAGGCTTCGGAGTCTCCGGCCAGGTCAAAGGCTTCAAAGCTCAGCATGGCGCTGGCGGTGTGATGCCCATGGCCGCGGGGGTCGTCGTGCGAAAAGCGATTGATGATGATATCCGGGCGGTACCGACGAATCACCCAAACCACATCGCTCAGCACCTCTTCCTTTCCCCATTTCTCAAAAGATTCATCCGCACTTTTGGAGTACCCGAAATCGTAGGCGCGGGTAAAAAATTGCTGTCCACCATCGGTGCGACGGGCGGCAAGCAGTTCCTGGCTGCGGATGAGACCCAGTTCGAGGCCGATTTCGGGACCAATCAGGTTCTGGCCACCGTCGCCCCGAGTGAGGCTCAGGTAGGCCACGTCAACACGCTCATGGTTAGCAAGGTGCGCAATCAGGCGCGTATTCTCGTCATCAGGGTGCGCGGCCAGGTAAAGAACCCTTCCCAATTTGCCCAGCTTGTGCATCTCGTGCAGAATTTCGCCGGACGACCACTGCCGGCCGTATTGCGCATGAGCGAGCGCAGGTAAAAAAAGAATGAGCAACAGAAGAACTCTGATCATGGATACGATTTTAGACGAAGGGCGAAAATACAGGCTTTCGGGCAATTGAGCCCATGGCATAACCGCAGTAACGTTTGGGCAGGGGTGATTGTTTGTACTTAGGTCGTTTTGCAGACACCCACAACGAGGTAGTTATGTGCGTTGACACCTCATTGCTTACCTTTAAAGCATGAAAGAAAGGAGGATGGTTGTTGAATGGCCGGAATTGCCGGGAAAAGTGCTGCTTGTAATGCTTTGGATGGTGGCCAGCTCCTGCCAGTCACAACCTGAATTCAGGAGCGAACCCATTACCCACGAAGCCTTTACCGGATTTCTCAGGCAATATGTGGACGGCGACGGCATGGTGAACTACCGCGCCATGCAAAAAGACAGCACCTCTTTGAATAAGTATCTTGCCACGCTCGAATCCCATCACCCCCACACCGGCAAATGGAGTAAAGCAGAGCAGCTGGCCTACTGGATAAACGCCTACAACGCTTTTACGCTTCAACTTGTATTGCGCCATTACCCGGTGGAAAGCATCAAAGACCTGGGCGGATGGATTTACCGCGTAAATACCACATGGGATATTCGCTTCATTGAAATTGAGGGACAGCGCTATCACCTCAACGACATTGAGCACAATATCATTCGCAAACAGTTTGATGAGCCACGCATTCACTTTGCCCTGGTTTGCGCTGCCCGCAGTTGTCCCAGGTTGCGCAACGAAGCCTACGAGGCTCACCGACTGGAGGAGCAGCTGGAGGATCAGACCCGTCATTTTTTTAACAGTTGGCGCAACGAACTCAAAGAAGAGGCTTTGAAACTTTCAAAACTGCTGAAGTGGTACAGCGGTGATTTCAAAAACCACGGAGGGGTGCGTGTGTTCGTGGAGCGTTACGGTGCGGTTTCGGTTTCTCCCGACGCGCGTATAGAGTATCTGGAATATGACTGGAAATTGAATGAGCAGTAACTCCCTTGCTTAACACGTTTTACTTCTTGTGACATTTCGGTGCAAAAAACCCCGGCCTGCAAGCAGAACCGGGGCGTGTTTCACAGCTCGGAAATTTCTTAGAAGCGAATGGTGAGTCCTACCTGTACCACTGCGAACTCGGGGCGAACCTCCATGGTGCTGAAATCGGCTGTGCCGTTGTTCTGCAGCATGATGCTCTGGTGGTCAATCATCGTGGTGCGCGACTCATACATGCGCTGGAATTTTCCCTCCAGGAAAATGTGCGGTGCTACACGGAACTGGACACCAGCTCCCCAGCCGTACATCCACGCCATGTTGTTGTGCATGCGCTCGGTGCTTTCCATCGACTCGCCGTTGGCGTAGCGACCGGTGATGTCTTTGCGGGTTACGTAGTTGCTCCATCCAGCAACACCCTCTGCAAAAGGCTGGATACGCCCCCTGAAAGGAGCCAGGCGCAGGAAAGTTGAGTAGTTGTAGCGATTGGTAACCAGCTCCACATTACCGGAAGTCAGCGCTTCTCCGTTGTTCACAAAGACACTTTCGCTTTCGCTTCCCATGCGGTTCCATGCAAAGCCGAAACCCATGTGCACAGGTGAGCCGCGGAAGGTAGGACCCGAAACGGTGGCGGCAAGGCCCACGGGTGTTCCGTCAAATTGATTGGCAAAATCGCCTGTTGGAATGGCAGTTTGTGCTCCTCCGGACAAGGCTGTTTGCAGGCCACCTCTCTGCGCAATTGCATGCTGCGCGAACAGTACTGAAACAGCCATGACCAGCGTCTGAAAAAAAGCTCTCGTTTTCATGGCTATTCGTTTTAAAAGGTTTCGCCGTTGTTAGGTTTTCTAACTTTGGTCGTGTGCGCAAAGTAAACCAATCTGTGTGCCAAATGTTGCCGACATGGAAACCGAATGGATAGAATACGGTTATTTAGGGCTTTTCGTTGCCAGTTTTCTGGCAGCTACCATCCTGCCGTTTAGCTCCGAAGTAATTCTTGCCCTGATGCTTGCGGGTCCGTTTTCGGCAGCAGGCGTGCTGGTGAGTGCTACCATGGGAAACTGGCTGGGAGGCCTAAGCAGTTACGGCCTCGGCTACCTCGCTAAATGGCATTGGATAGAGCGCTACCTGCGCATGAAACGCGCGCAGATTGAAAGCTGGCACCAGCGCATTGAGCGCTATGGCTCCGGACTGGCGTTTTTGTGCTGGCTTCCCGTGGTGGGCGATCCCCTTGCCGTGGCCCTGGGCGTGTTCAGGGTTTCATGGCAAAAAGTGTTTTTCTGGATGCTGCTCGGAAAATTTTTACGCTACCTGCTTATCGTATTAGGAGCGCAGGCTTTTTTCCTTTAGAAGACTGAAGCCGTGTGGGATAAAAAGCCTTGTTGAGCGGATGTTCGTGTGGCTTTGGATTCCCTGTTCCCCGGCGGCTGATAAACATTTGAGGCTTCGCGGTTGTAATGAACCTGTTCAAGTCGGCATTGCCCCGACACTTAGCAAACCTTAAACACGCATCACATGCTATCACCCGTAATGAAACAGGCCTACGAATCGGCCGGTGACGACCACCGCATGACCTCCATAGAAACCCCCATGCGCGCCGACGCATTTGTGAAAACCGACGAAGAGAAAATCATAACCATTGAGCACCACTTTGCACGCATCATGGAAGAGCTTGGGCTCGACCTCACCGACGACAGCCTGCAGGGCACCCCGTATCGCGTGGCCAAAATGTTTGTAAAGGAAATGTTCAGCGGACTTGACCCCAAAAACAAACCGGCCATTTCGGTTTTTGAAAACAAGTACGAGTACAACAAGATGCTGATTGAAACCAACATCTCCTTCAACTCGGCCTGTGAGCATCACTTTTTACCGATTGTGGGCAAGGCGCACGTGGCGTACATTTCGTCGGGCAAGGTAATCGGCTTGTCTAAAATCAACCGGTTGGTGCACTACTATGCGCGCCGTCCCCAGGTGCAGGAGCGCATGTCGGTGCAGATTTTCAACGCTTTAAAAGAAGCCCTCAACACCGAGAGCGTGATTGTGGTAATTGATGCCGAGCACCTTTGCGTAACCTCGCGGGGCGTGATGGATAAAACCAGCCGCACCACTACCGTTGAGTACGGCGGGCAGTTTGCCGATAAATCCGTTCGCAACGACTTCTTCAGGATGATACCTGCTGTAAGCGGGTGTTGATGAGATAATGTGATAATGAGGCAATGAGCCGATGAGCCAATGAGACGATTAGACAATGGGAATCATGGCTTGGTTGCGAATGCTGAAAATGAAGAAAGCAAAAACTCCCGTTGCAATACCTGCAACGGGGGTTTAAGCAGTGCGATTCTAGAATTTCATGCCATCAGTCATGTAACTTGATGGCCCGTTTTACAAGCAGTTCGTCATCCACAAACAAGGTGTAGTGATACAACCCTGCGGGTAAGCCGGCGGCATCCCACAC
>REDV01000150.1 GCA_007695365.1 Cryomorphaceae bacterium
GATTCTGAATGTATCTAATCACATTGTCCAGGGCCGAGTGGGAATAAGAAAATGCACCATAGCCTTCTTGCCACTGAAACTTGTTCCGCCCTGGGTTTTTCTGGTTGATAAAATCATTGCTTGCCTTTTTAATTTCTCTGACCAGGTCTGACAAACAGCAAGATGGACGCATGCTAATTAAAATGTGGATGTGGTCCGGCATTCCGTTTATCGCCAATAGTTTTTGGTTTTTGTTGATGACGATGCCAGTGATGTATTTATACAGTTCTTCTTCCCAAGATGGATGAATGGCACTGCGGCGGCCCTTTACGGCAAAAACCACCTGGATATAGATTTGCGAAAATGTCCCTGGCATGATACTTTTTTGTTATTGTTTTCAGATATATATTGTTGGACTTCGAATTAATTTCCAGCGTTGAATTGTCATCGTTACATTTTCAGAAAACCCAATAACCTCCCTAGCGCAAACTCTTGCTTCTCCAAAGATGCAGAAAGTAAGATAGAGGGCAAAATGGGCGGGAGGGATCTTTTGTTCGGGGAATGGATGGACGCGCTTGGAATCAATACTGAGGCAATTGTCTTGATTTGTGGTTTGGCTCTTGGAGTCGGAGGTTCATTTTAGGGTGCATTTTTGTTCGCAGAATTTCACAATCCCGAAGGGATTGAAGCTACATAGCATTGTATGTTACGGGTGATATTCGACCCCGACGGGGTCGCACCCTTTTTCGGTGATTTTCATTTTGATGTCGCCAAGAGCCCCCTTCAAGCCGTTTACCAATCACCCCCATCTTTTCTACCCCATCTCACGCCCCTTTGCCCGGAGGTGCGTAGCTTTGCCTCCCTAAAACCCATGCTATGATGCGTCTTTCGGTTTCTTTGGTTCTTGTGGTTGTGATGGCTTTTGCCCTGGTGCGCTGTGCGTCTCCGGAGACGGCAAATACCGAAGACAAAACCTACCTCTTTGGCGGTCCGGCACAGGGAACGTCATACATGGTGAAATACCACGGCCCGGGTCTTGCCGACCACCAGCAAAGCGTGGATTCCATCCTCAAAGCCATTGACCAATCGCTGAGCACCTACGTTCCCAACTCAACTATTTCGCGGTTCAACAACCAGATGGAGTTTACCACCAACGACAAGCATTTTATAAGAATGCTGTTCGATTCCAAAGATATTCGGGATATGAGCGATGGAGCCTTTGAACCTGCCGTGATGCCGCTCGTAAAAGCGTGGGGATTTGGCCCGGAAGGCCCGCGGATAGAGGAGCCCATGAATATGGATTCATTGCTTGCATTGGTGTCGTGGGATTTCGACATGCAGGTAACCACCGCCGCCGAACACGGAGGTAGCGTGCGCGAAACCATTGTACACATCGAAAAAACGCAACCCATTACGCTCGACTTCAATGGGATTGCACAGGGTTATACGGTGGATGTGATATATAATTTTCTCCGCTCCCAAGGTGTTGAAAACCTGATGGTTGAAGTAGGAGGGGAGCTGCGCGCAGGCGGCGTAAACGAGCAAAACCAACCGTGGTCTATTGGTGTGGACGATCCCACAAGCGAAACCGAGCGCGGCACGCAGGCGGTGATTCTGCTCAACAATCAGGCAGTGGCTACCTCGGGCAGCTATCGCAAATTCTACGAAAAAGACGGCAAACGCCTGTCGCACACCATCAATCCACAAACGGGTTACCCTGTAGATCACCAGTTGCTGAGCGCTACGGTTGTAACCTCTTCTGCTGCCCTTGCCGACGCCTTTGCCACTGTGTTTATGGTGTACGGTCCGTGGCGAAGTATGGAGTTTTTTGCCGAAAACCCCGAAAGCGGTTTATATGCCCTGCTGGTGTATTACGACGATGAGGGAGAACTTCAAACCTACCTGAGTCCGGGTATGGAAGACAAAATCCGCAAAGACCCCGCAGAGTAGTTAGCGCACACCCTTGACGATCCGGTTCCCGAAGTATTCCCAAATGGTGGGGTGGTACCACAGCCTGCCCCGTTCAGAGTGCGCATGCCCCTGCATGTTTCCACGGCACAGGGCTTCAAATTGCTGCACGAGCATCTGCACACCCACAGCCATTTGCAGCACCGGATAGGTCGCAAACTGATCCTTCGGGGCGGGTTCCACGCAGCGCTGCTCAATCACGCCACCGGTGTCAATACCGCTGTCCACAAGGTGCAGGGTAGTGCCGAACCGCGCTGCATCTCCTTGCGCCAGCGCCCAGTAGCCGCCGTGCACCCCGCGGTATTCGGGTGTGATGCCTGTGTGAATGTTTACCACCGTTGCGCTGATTTGTTGCAGCGTTTCCTTCCGCAAAATTCTTGTACCGCAAAGAACCACAAGGTCCGGACGGAGCGATTGCACAAGCTCCACACATTGGGAGCTGTTGGCGGAGGGAACGGCGATGATTTTTTCGGGTGGAACTGGAGCCGTGCTTAAATCATACTCGTTCAGAATTTCCTGAACCCGACTTGCGCCAGTGGCTTCGAGCAGAGGCATCACCCCAAGTTGAAATTTCAGTTGCCCGATGACTTTGATGATTCCAAGTTTTTTGATGCGCTTTTTCACCAGTTCTGCGCGCGATTGCGGCTGTTCCAACACCATATGTATATCGTCGGCAAGGGCTTGCAGGGCGTGAAAAATCATTCGGGTACCCATGCCATCGGTGGCGAGCAGCACAACGCGTTTACTCATGAAAATTCAGGTTGCAGATACGAAGCTAGTTCGCCCATGTTCACGCTTTCGAAGCCGTATTTGGCGTGCAGCGCTTGGTATTGCTGCAGGATTCTCTCAAGAAAGGCGAAGTTGGCATCTGTGTTCTCGCTGAAATTGTGTGGGTGCCACCACAAATGAAAAACCTCGCCATGTTTGGCCGCATGATCCATGGCCCGTGTAATGCGCCGCAAACGCAAACCCTCCAGCAAGGGGTTGATGGGACGGGCCGGTCGCAAAAAACGGCTCGACGGAAAATTGAAAAGTCCGTTCTCCACCATCCCACGTGGCTTGTAGGTATGGTGCCCGCTAAGATTCAGGTAGGCGTCTGTCAGGCGGATGGCCCTCCGCAATGGCGTTTCCTGTTCGTCGTTTCGCGCACTGTAAATCCACGAACTTTCGTTTCCGCGAAAAACTTCGATGCCCAGTTTGCGACAAATATCCAGGTAGGCTTTGTTGTATTGGTTCCGCGGAAAAACCAGCGATTTGAGCTTGATGCCGCGTTTTTCGGCCAGCCGCAGGTGCGAGCGCAGGTCGTCCTCAAAACTGTCAGCATCCTGACCATTGGCAAGGCAGTAGTAATGCGAAAAAGTATGACTGCCGATTTCCATTCCCGGGGTTTGCTGAATCGCTTTCACCAAATCGGGAGCAAAGTGCAGGTGCGTGTCCGTCTCCGGCATTTCGCCCAAATAACCATTGTATGGGGAGAGGTGCGTTGCGTCGTAAAGCGGTTTTTTCTCCGGCACAAAATCAAGCAGTTCCTCTTTGCTCTGCGCCATAAGCATTCCTACGGTGGCAAAGGTGGCTTTTACCTCGTACTCGCTGAAAAGCGCAATCATTCGCGTTACTATGTTGCGCACTCGTTCCATGCGTTCGCGGCAGGATTCCAGTGGTTTACAATCGCGCACACCCCAGTATAGCTCGAAGTCGAGCGAAATCAAAAAATACCCCCTTTGATTTGGCCTTAGCGTCATTGCGGTTCTCTGCTCAGGCTGTGAAGTTATTACTTCTCGTTGAAAGAACTGTTAATCGGGGTGAAGTGGGAGCATGTTGGAATCATCTTCATGCAGGAAGTGTCTGTTACAAAAAGGCTATATTCGGGGACTTAAACCAGAACCATGCGATTGAGCCACATTTTCCCAACAGTTTTTATTTCATTGTTTACCTGTGCTTTGCAAGCGCAACCTGTGATCGGTCCCGGCGATATGCCTGCCGCTAATACCAGCTACCAGCTCTACCAGGCTGCAGGTTTGGGATTGGAAGATCCCAGCCTCGATTTTGGCGAAAACGTAACCTGGGATTACAGCGATTTGGACGGAATGGGGCCGCAGGTAACCGATTTCCTGCCTGTATCATCGGCTCCTTTCTTCTATCAGTTTATTTACAACAATCCCAACCAGCAGCATTTTTCCAATCACTGCACCGCCGTGCCTGAGTTCGGATTTCCACTGCCCATTGAGATTAGTGAGATCTACAATTTTTTCAGGGCTGATGAACAGGGGTATTATGACTGCGGATTTGCGGCCACACTCAGCGGTTTTCCTCTCTTTGGTACGCGGAATCCTACTGACAGAATTTTGAAATTTCCACTGGAATACGGTATGGCACCCGACACCAACGATACTTTTTTTGCAGCTGGCGTACCCGGATTTGGCGAGTTGAAGTCGTTCAGAGTCCGTCAGAATAGCGTAGATGGCTGGGGAACGGTCATCACGCCCGCCGGTTCGTTTGATTGCCTCCGCGTTCGAAGCGTGGTGAACGGAAGAGATACCATTTTTGCCGAGCAATTTGGCATTGATCAGGTGATTGAATTGCCCGAAATCATTGAATATCGCTGGGTGGCTCCCGAGGGAGGTCCTCCCGTATTGCAAGTGAATGTTTCAGAGGGAGTGGTTACCCAGGTAACATACCGCGGCCTTGATGTGACTAAGGTTCCGGAATTGGCGAAGGTGGAGAAACTGGTGGTGTATCCGAATCCGGCCGTATCGCACACCTGGCTGGAAGTGCCCGAGGATGAGCAGGTTTTGCAGATTATTGCTTTTGATGCCGGAGGACGCACCGTGAATATTCCCGTTGCAGAGCGTCAGCACAATCGCATATCATTGAATACCGGATCACTGGCAGCAGGAAACTATCAGTTGGGAGTCCAGACCCACAAAAACTGGTACAGTGCTTCGGTGATGGTGGTGCGCTAAGGGAGGACGAGGGCCTGCGACTTTCAGCAGATTCGAATTACTCGCTTTTACACTGCTCGTCAGGACGAGCACCGCACACGCCGCAAGCAGCGCCTTCCTCGCGCAGCAGCGGGTTGTTACTGGCACAGGTACCGCTGAACTGCCCGTCTTTTTTCACCAGTATTTTGATGGCAATACCTGCAAAGGCAAGCGCTAACATTCCGATGGCTACAAAGGCTACAAGCATAATGAAGAATTTGCTGCAAAGGTACAAAATCTGTACCGGCCTGCCATGCAAGTTTAGTTAACAGGGATAGCCTTGCCGGTGCTGTTTTCGGTGATTTCGAGCTCCGTGGGGTTTCCGTGGTAATAAACATCTCCCACGCGGTCAATCAAGATGGAAGCCTTTTGCGACGCGTTCACGTGGATGTCGCCCACACCTCGGTTCCACACCTGAACTTCCTGAGCGGCCACTTCCTCGAGGCGCAAAATACCCATGCTGCTGTTGTAGGCGTAAAGAAAATCGCTCTGACCGGTGCAGAAGTAATCTGCCGGACCTGTATGTGAAAGAATATACACCTCCTGCGTGTTTAGCGTAAGGCGAATGGTGCTGCTGGCATCCCATTGCTCCACGGCAAAAAAGGGCTGGCTAATGGTATCGCCCGATTCAATGGTGCCATACCCTCTTGAAATCAACTCTTTTAGTTCGGTACAATATACAATCACAGATATCTGCGTGTCCAGCGCTCGTACCCAGTTGCATACATTGCGATTGCGAATGTAGAGGGTTTCAGCTTGCACTTCCGTTTCAATCAAATCAATCAGGTTTTCTCCCGCTGTAACCACCGCGCGGTGGTTTTCATCAAACCTGAAAACCACTGTAACACCGTCTTCCACCTCCATGCGGGTAAAAGGCTCAAGCAGTCGCGTTTCTACCAATTGGTTGCCTACGGCCTTCAGGCAGTCGCCCATGTTTTCTTTTTTGCAGCCGCTCAGAAAGACAAAAAGGGCCAGCATCCATGCGCTATGTGATTTCAGGATTTTCACGGCCTGTTGATTTGATACACCATACCCAGTTCAAAATGATCGGCTTTGGCAAAATGGGTACGTAGGGTAAGGTTTACTTTCCAGCGATCGCTGATATCATGTCGCAACCCGAAGCGATTGAACACAACACCATCCACATTTCCGGGATTAAACACATAGCCTCCCGCCTGGGCTAAAATGGCCATCCTGCCGAAGTGAAAAGCTGCACTGGCCAGCAATCCCGCACGATAGGGTGTAAGCGCATTGGTTTCGATTTCTTTTTCGCGGTGGGCTATTTCCAGGTTGGCATTTCCGTTGATTTCAGCGCCCATTCCGTAAGAAAACTTGGGGCTGATACGCCTTTCCGCGAGCCCTTGCACCGTTGCGGCCGGACGCACATCTCCCTGCCGGGTCATTTCTTGTTTCACCCCGACACCGGCAAAGAGACTCATGTTCCACCTTGCTGGTTTTACAAAGTAGCGTTGCTCCGAGTCGATTCCCCGATCAACTGAAGGTGCGTAGCTGAGTCCGGCCTGAGCAGTGAAAAAATTGAGCCCGAGGTTGGGCTTGCGCACAGCGCCGTTCGAGAAATGCGTCATGGCAACGCCTATGTGAAAAGCCAGTTGGCGATGAACCTGTAAACGTCCGTCCACAGCCATTTGCAAAAGCACATTGGCGCGGGTACTGATGGCGTTGTTCCGATTGTTTTCTACCCGGTCAAACCGGTTGCTCAGCATGGCCATGCCGGCCCCGAGTTTGTAGTTGAGAGAAAATCGCTCGCCGTTAGCAACCGGCAGGTAGTAGTAGGTAAATCCTGCAAAGGCATTTCCCAGTGCATCGCTCGGAAAAGGCATAAACATCGCGGCCAGTCCCCACGAAGGCATCTGGTAGTGGTGATGCCAGTCTTTTTTACCTGAAAATTGACGGTGGTAATACACTTCAACCGAGCTGAAGTGCTTTTGCACCAGGTGGCGCATATCGGGGTGATGCGCGTAAAGGAACCCTCCGTGCCAGTTTACACCCGCCTCTTGCCTCGGTACATTTTCCCCGGCAGAAACCGAAAATATCCAAAGCATACAAAAGGGTACTAAGAGCCGTTTCAGCATCATGGCGACGAAAGTAAGGATTTCGCCCATTGAGCAGCCCGTTCTTCGCCATTCGGAAAGTGTATTTTTGCCCAAAATCAGAATCATGGATGCCCGACTTGCCGCTTTTGAACGTTTGCTTAACATCATGGACGACCTTCGGGAGAAATGTCCGTGGGACCGAAAGCAAACCATCGAATCTCTTCGTTACCTGAGTATTGAGGAGATGTACGAATTGTCGGATGCCATTTTGGACGGCGATTTGAATGAAATTCGAAAGGAGTTGGGCGACATCATGCTGCACATGGTTTTTTACGCCAAACTAGGAGAGGAGAAGGGCGCGTTCAATATTACCGACGTGCTGAATGGTATCTGCGAGAAGCTGATTGACAGGCACCCGCATATATACGGGGATGTGGAAGTAGCCAATGAGGACGAGGTGAAGGCCAACTGGGAGAAATTGAAACTGAAGGAGGGAAATCGCTCCGTACTGGCCGGCGTACCGCGTTCGCTACCCTCGCTGGTAAAGGCAGAGCGCATCCAGGACAAAGCCCGCGGTGTGGGTTTTGACTGGGACAACGCCGAACAGGTTTGGGAAAAAGTTCAGGAAGAACTGGGCGAATTGCGCACCGAGGTAAACAACAAGAGCGACAAGGTGGAGGATGAGCTCGGTGATGTGTTGTTCTCCATTATCAACTACGCGCGTTTTATCGGAGTTTCGCCCGACCAGGCACTTGAGCGCACCAATCGCAAGTTTATCAAGCGTTTTCAGTACCTTGAAGAAGCTTCAAAGGCCGACGGCAAAAAGATGGGTGAAATGACCCTTGAGGAGATGGATGTATATTGGAACCGCGCCAAAAACCTCGATTTGCCGGGCTAGCCTTTTCTTGCTGCGCTCAGAAAAGCCGAGAAGTCAGCGCCCGAAGGGTCTTCAAATACCTGCAAATCAAAGGCCGGAATGGCAGCCAGCAAGTGGTCGAAAATGTCGGCTTGAATGCCCTCGTAGTTTACCCAGGCCTTATCGGCGCTAAAGCAGTAAATCTCAATGGGCAAACCGTGTTCAGTGGGCTCCATTTGGCGCACCATGGCCGTCATTTCCTGATTTATCTTGGGGTTGGCAGCGAGATAGGCCTGCGCGTATCGCCTGAAAACACCTACGTTGGTCATGTGTCGGCCGTTGATCAGCACGCTTTTGTTCACCTTCTTTTCTTCATTGTAGCGGTCAATTTCGGCTTGACGTTGCTGCACGTAATCCTGAATGAGCTCAATTTTGGAGAAGCGCTCCACCATGTCGGGGTCGCAGAATTTAATGCTGCTGATTTTAATCAGAATGGAGCGTTTGATGCGCCGTCCGCCGGATTCCGACATTCCCCGCCAGTTCTTGAACGAGTCGGAGATAAAGGCGTAGGATGGAATGGTGGTGATGGTACGATCCCAGTTTTGAACCATTACTGTGGTGAGATTGATGGCTACTACATCCCCATCAGCGTCGTATTTAGGCATGGAAACCCAGTCGCCCACGCGAATCATATCGTACACCGACATCTGAATGCTGGCCACAAAACCCAGAATAGCATCCTTGAAAATCAGTAGAATGATGGCCGTTGCCGCTCCCATTGCACCCAGGAAAGCGAGCGGACTTTGCCCAAGCAGCAGTGAGAAAATGAGCACCCCTCCAATGAGGTACACAATGATTTTTGCCAGTTGAGAATAACTGCTGAGCGGCTTATCCTTAAAGGCCTTGGTGTCGCCCAGAATTTTGGTGATGGATGTGAGTACCGAGTTCACGCTCCAAATCACGATGGCAATGATGTAGATGTCAGTAATAAGTATTACCGCCGGAATCATATCCGGAAAATCACCAAAGACAAAGGGTGCACCGAAATTCACCACAATGGCAGGAACGATATGTGCCAGCTTGTCGAATACACGTTTCTCAACCAGTACGTCGTCCCAGGTAACACGGGTGCGGAGCAGGGTTTTGTTGATGGCACCGACGATCAGCTTCTTGGCCAGAAACCACGAGATGGTGCAAAGGATAATAAGCACCAGACTCAGAATAGAGAGCTTGGTGTAAGCAGCCCCTTTTTCGCTGAAGTATGCACTGTCGCGGAGCCAGCGGTCAAGCCAAAGCGCTATGTTGTACTGGTCGTTCATACCCTTATTTTGGCTGCAAAGGTAAAAATGTGTGAAGCAATGGCCGGTAAAGGATGAAATAAGGGTCAGGTTGGTGACTGCGCATTTCTACAAGCTCGTCAATGCCCGCTGCTTACACGCTTTTTGGGACACTACCGCAAGATTGAGACCTCACAAGGATGATTTTCTCTCTTGTTTTTCAACTGCATTAGCAATGGCCTTCACAAATTGAGGCAGGTCGTCCGGCACACGCGAGGTGATGAAGTGATTGTCGATTACCAGTGCTTCATCGCTGTAATTCACACCGGCCTCTTTGAGTTCATCGGCAATACCTTCTACACCAGTGGCGTTTCGGCCAGTCAGTATGCCGGCTGTGATGAGAATCTGCGGACCATGACAAACGGCGGCAATGGGTTGTCCTTTGGCGTGAAACGCTTTTACAAAGTCAATGACATCGGAGTTTTCGCGGAGCTTAGCCGGTGCCTTTCCACCCGGAATCACCAGTGCGTCAAAATCGGCAGCATTCACGTCAGATACTTTCTTTTGAATGTGGATGGTGATATCGCTGTTGTAGGCCTTCACCTTGCCGGTTTCTATTCCGATTACCGTGACTTCACAACCGTGATTGGTGAGGTAACCGAGGGGCATGTATGCTTCGGCATCCTGGAAACCTTCAGCGGTGAGAAGGGCCACTTTGGTATGGCGATGTGCTGTGGCTGCTTCGGGGGTAGTCTGTACAGCGGATTTGCGCTCAGCCTGTTCCGTTCCCGGATTATCGCAGGCAAACAACAAGGGTGAAAGTGCGGCTAACAAGAAAAGTGAGTTTTTCATGGGGATATGATTTTTAGGGATTTCGTTTTTGTAAAGTTAACAAACATATAGGCAAACAGTGAGTTAAACGTATTTAAAATCCGGCCGAAACTGTGAAGAAACCTTAAATCAGGGGCAGTCAAAAAAACGACAAGAGGTGGCAAAAGAGCGTTCGTGAAAATCAGAACCAAACCGCGAAGCGGTGAACTGACTCCATCTGTCCGAAAAGAAATCCGATTGATTGGATTTAGTTCCTGGTAACGTCAGCTCGTCCCACAACCCCCAACATTCCATCGGCTATGTGGCCCAACGCTTTGGTTTGCAAAAAGATGCAGAAAATATGGCTGCGATGCAAAATGTGTTGAAAAACCCTTGTATGGAGCCATACATGCGCCCCGGGTGGACTAAAAAGACCCAAAAAAAGGCCAAAGTGCGGCCCAGGGCGGCTTTCAGCTCTTCGGGAGACACCAGTGCCATCAGCCGCTTGAGATTGTACGCCACAAAAAAAGAGACTCTTCGCTCATCGCTCAGAGTGACAACTTCATCAAATGCATACCAGACATGGCATCCGAACTGCCCGGAATGTATGTAATACGCGTTCTTTGAACCATGATGTCACTCTGAACGAAGTGAAGAGTCTGATGATATTGACGAAGAACGTCAGCTCGTCCCACAACCCCCAACATTCCATCGGCTATGTGGCCCAACGCTTTGGTTTGCAAAAAGATGCAGAAAATATGGCTGCGATGCAAAATGTGTTGAAAAACCAGATACTTCCCCGAACTGGTTTCGGGGAGAACCGTATCCCGAAGTATTTCGGGAGTGGTGTGAGAGTGGGTTGCTGAGCTTGCCGAAGTGCTCTCACCCACAGCCAGGGCTGGCGGGGCGACCTACTCGGTTGGCGGTATGTGCCTATTCTTCCGTTTCTATTCCGTTTACTGTCATCAGCAGAAAATCAAGACTTTTCCCATAATCCAATTCATGATATTCAAGTCCAAGTTTCCTGATATTCTGATAATAATCTTTGATGTTCTTATAATAATTCTTTTCAAGTTGAACGGCGACTGCTTTTTGTCCTATATTCTGCAATAAGAACCATTTTTCAAGCAATCTTGCGGTTCGTCCGTTACCGTCCTGAAAAGGATGTATTTTCACAAATACAAGATGAATCAAGGCTGCATAATAAAATATCTCATAGGAGTCTAATTCTGTCGTTTCAAGCAGGCCAATATCGTCAAATAATTTCTCGATTTCCTGTTTTACAATGGTAGGTTCCGAAGCAACATATTCAATTTTGTCGTCACTATTAATCACAAACATTGGATTTGTCCGAATTAATCCTTGTTGACTGTCTGGTAGTATGTTTGAAGTTATGATTGAATGTGCTTTCTGGACATTTTTCAGGTTTATTTTATTATTGTCTATGAAGTCATAGGCTGCATATAAATCGTCTGCTTTTCTTGTGTAGTCAGGCTTAAACTGAACACCCATGAATTTATGTTTGAAAAAACTGTCAAATTCGATGTCTTCCCCTTCGATTCGTGATGAGTAAACTGATGATACAGATTTATAAAACTGGAAATAGTCAAC
>REDV01000151.1 GCA_007695365.1 Cryomorphaceae bacterium
TGAAGAAGTGCCTCGCGGCCTTTGCGCACCAGAATCTCCATAAACTGGTTGGTGAGTTCTCCCACCTTTCCGGCAAAGATACTTCGTAATACGCGCAGTTTTGCATCTGACTTGATGATGGGGCTGCTCAGTGCGTTGCTCAGTTCCCTGCTCTGGGCAATACTGTTGCCCACGAGTAATAGATCTTCGCGCACCGCCGACAATTCGTTGCGTTCAGCAGCAAGTGTCAGAATGGATTTGGCGTACCGGTTTGAGACGCGTGGTTTCTTCATGGCACTAGTTCAGTTTAACGTCGTCCATCAGGTTCTTCACCAGCTCGCTTTGACGCGCGTCATCGCCGAGCTTTTCGCGCACAATCTTTTCAGCGATTTCAATGGAAAGCTGCGCCACCTGATTTTTGAGGTCAGAGATGGCGGCCATTTTTTCGTGTTGGATATTTTCGCGGGCAGAAGCGATGATTTTATCAGCTTCTGTTTTTGCCTGACCCTTGGCTTCGCCGATCATAGCATCCTTAGCTTCACGCGCTTCTTTGAGCATCTGGTCGCGTTCCATACGGGCCTCGCGGAGGAGCTCTTCATTTTGCGACTGAAGGCTGGCCATTTCGGCACGGGCTTTCTCAGCAGCTGAGAGTGCTTCTTTGATAGACTGCTCACGGGCATCGAGTGCGCTCAGAATGGGCTTCCAAGCGAATTTTTTAAGCAGCATCAAAACAATCAGGAAGGCGATGGTTGCCCAGGCTACTGTTCCGATATTAACGTCTAACATATTGCGTTGAATTTGATTTGTTGTCACAAAGAGGAGAAAGCCGCAACCAACCGTTGCGTACTTTCTCCCTGATAATCCTCGCGCTTACACTACGGCAAGCAGACAAACGATCACCGCAAAGAGGGCTACCCCTTCTACAAGTGCCGCAGCAATAATCATGTTTGCCCGAAGGTCTCCGATTGCTTCAGGCTGACGAGCCATGGCTTCGAGTGCCGAACCACCGATTCGACCCACACCAAGTCCCGCACCTACTGCAGCGATTCCGGCTCCAATACCGGCCCATCCTGCAGCAGCAGAGGCCTCGAGTAAGATTGCTAAAATTTCCATGATTTGTTGTTTTTATTGAGGTTTAAAAAATCCGAATTAATGGTGTGCCTCCTGCGTGGCGTCGCCAAAATAAAGCGCAGCCAGAAGGGTGAATACATAGGCCTGAAGAAATGCCACCAACAACTCCAGGAAAAACATGAATACCATAAAAAGCACTCCGCCAACGCCTACACCGTATCCCGCAGCGGCTCCTTTCTCACCGAAAATAAGAGCAAGGCTCACAAAGGCAAGAATAATGATGTGCCCCGCGGTGATGTTGGCCGTGAGACGCACCATCAACACGAATGGTTTGATGAGGATCTGGGCTGCTTCGATGGGCACAAGGATAAACTTAATGGGCAGAGGAACACCGGGAGGCCAGAAAATGTGACCCCAGTAGTGCTTGTTTCCGTTGATGGTGGTAAGCACCAGCACAAAAAACGCCAGAACTGCCGTTACGGCCAGCGTACCGGTGATATTGAATCCTCCGATAAATGGAATCAGACCAAGCATGTTGCTGATCCAGATAAAAAAGAACGTGGTGAGCAGGAAAGGCACGAAGCGGTCGGCATGACGTCCGATGGACGGGCGTGCAACCTCATCGCGAATAAAGAGAATGAATGGCTCAAGCGCGTTTTGCAAGCCGCTGGGTGCCTGACCCGGGTTGCGCTGGTATTTGCGGGCCGCACCGCCAAAAAACACGAGCAACAGCGCAATGACGAGAAACATCCCGAACACACTCTTGGTGATGGAAAAATCCAAAGGTGAAGCATTGGTCAGGTGACCGTCTTCAACGCCCTCGATGGCCGATGTGGCACCCCGGTAGTAAATCTTCTCGTGGTGCATGATGAAATTACCGTGCTCGTAAAACGTTTCCTCTACACCATTCACAACCTGCTTTTGCTGGTTGTGGTAAAAGTTGGAGGAGGAGAACATCTCTACGCCGTTGTCAGTGAATAGAATAACGGGCAGGTAAATGGCGAAATCGCCGATGATGTGGATTTCATGCGCATCGGCAATATGGTGCATGATCATCTCACCCGCGTTGAACGGGCCATCGCCGCCTCCGGCCTGCACATTTTGAAAAGGAAGCAAGGCTGCGAAAACAGCAAGAAAAGACCAGGTTAAGATGTTGTACCGCACAGATTTCATGGGCTTTTGGTGAGCTCTGGAAGTGACGTTAAGCACCCCCCTGAAAATTCGGTGCAAAGGTAGCTATTTGACCGACAAAACAAACTTTGGCAGGAAAAATTTGCCTTGCTGCTGAACACACGGCTCGGCCACTGATGATCAGTCTGTTTTGCGGTTGTACAGGGTGCTGACCTGGAGCGCGGTAAAGAGCACGTAGGTAACAAACGCCGACAGCGCCACCACAATTCGTTCTTCGCCAACAGTTAGCAGGTAAACCAGCAAAAAAATCAATGTGGCGAAGAGTTTTACTGTGATGGCTCCCATAAAGTAGCTTACGAAGCGCTGCGGACGGCTTGCTCCCTGACCGGTGAGCCAGGTGTGGAGAAGCACTGTAAGAAGCCAAAATCCCAACACAAAATAGTACGAAACGGCAGGCACGCTGTGATCAACCAATAATTGATTGAGCCCATACAAACCGGCCATGTTCACAAAAGCAACAAGCATTGAGCGCAGGAGAAAAGCGGATTTCATCGGGAGATATCTTTGATGACG
The DNA here is from genome assembly GCA_007695365.1 of Cryomorphaceae bacterium. NCBI lineage: Bacteria > Pseudomonadati > Bacteroidota > Flavobacteriia > Flavobacteriales > Cryomorphaceae > Cryomorphaceae bacterium. Next base: position 2,755 of record REDV01000151.1, read on the forward strand.
ATGTAAAGCGCGAGCCCTACAGAGAGAAGTGAAAAAATCAGTGTAAATATCGGGAACTCTCTCCCGGCATCGAGCCAGCGGCCCAACCACACCCCGAGCAGAATCACCACCGCCATTTGCGTGGCGATGCCTGCATAGCGGAGGGCTTCGTTAGGCCGTCCTTTCTTCTTTGGCGGCTCTTTCGGTAGTTTGGGTTGCTCGTTGTTCGCCGCCATGTTTCAGGTCCTTTATAATGGCTTCCTTGGCCTGTGATGCATTGGCGTTGTAGTTACATGTACACTCAAGCTGAGCGCCTTCTTCTACCCGCAGTTTGCTGAACACGGAATCACCGAAAATACGAGCGGTTGACTTGAGATAAAGCAATTGCTGCACTTCAAAAACGCCTTTGAAACTCCCTTCCACTTCGGCGTTCTGGCAGCTTACCCGTCCTTCAACCTCGCCAGAGGGGCCGATAATCAACTTTCCTTTGATTTGAATTTCGCCCTTTACGAAGCCATCAATCCGAAAATTGCCTTCAGACTGAATTACCCCTTCAATCCGGGTGCCTTCTACAATGGTATTGACCTTGGCCGAAGCCATGGTTTCTGGTTGTTTTGCCATGTCGGTGGTAGTGTTTCGTTTAAACATGTGCGTTGTTGAATCGCGTTACTATTTGCTTTTGAGGTAATTCTCTTCGTAGAACTCAATATACTGCGGTACGTCTTTCTGTTTGAACAGCGTTGTGAAGTTTTTGGTAGAGATTACAAAGCGGTCGTAACCTTTGGAATTGATGTCCTTCAAAACGGTGTTATTCTTCACAAAGGTATTGTAATAATCCATAGCCTCCGAAAAGTTGGAGAAGCTGCGCAAAATCATAATCTGATTATCGGCATTGATAAAGCTGTTGGTCACCTTAATATCCTTGTTCCGGAAAAACGAGCTGTTGAAATCAGCGATGGAGGCCTTCAGGTCGTTTGCATTGACTCCCTTGTTCGGGAAGACCATGGCAAAGAAGTGGCTGGCCTTTTCATCAAACACGTAGGGCGATTCTTTCTTCTCTTCCTTGATTTCCTCTTTGGGTTTTTCCTCTTCGGGCGGGGCTTTATCAGGGTCGTGGGTAGATTCACCCAGTGCACCCAGCAGTTCTTTTGCTTTCTCGGCTTCCTCGGTTCCCGGGTATCTCCCGATAAGCTCCCTCAGTGTTTCAACGTAGGTAGTTCTGTCTTTTTTCTGCGCAATAACCAGCGCTTTGAGCAGATAAAATTTCGGCAGCAGGAAGTTTTCCGGGTCTTCGGTAATTACGTTGTTGCAGGTGTAGAGGGCATCGGTGTATTGCCTTCGCCTGAACTGTGTGTACGTGGCTTCATAGAGCTTTTTGGCTTCGGCCAGGCGGTCGGCTTCGTCCTGTCGCCAATTGGGATTCAGGATTAACTTCGCATACTTGGAGTCGGGGTGGTCATCCAGAATAATGTACTTGTAATAGTCTGAGTTATCGAGGCGGCCGCTTCCAAAGAACGTTCCGCTCTGTTCTTTGGCCAGATACAATCGATAGAGCTGATAGGTGGCTGTAAGTGCGTACTCACTGGTGTCGTAATCAAGAATCAAGCGGGTAAATGCTTCAATAGCATTGTCTTCGTCGTGCAGTTTTTCTTTGTAGATCACCCCCATCTGATAAGTGGACTCAATGACTGAGTAATGCGCTGCAGCATAGGCCGTGTCATTCATGGGGAGCCCTGCAAGAAATTCTTCAAGGGTGGGTACGCTCGAAACAAATTCGGGTTCACCTTCACCGTCTGGGTCATCATCATCCCAGCCCCCACCGGCTTTCTGGCCCTTGTTTTTGCGCCGCCAGTCGTCTTCCAGCTCGCGGTTACCCCACACCCTTCTGAATTCATTAAATCCGTGAGAGCGAGTTGTGTTGTTCCAAAAATACCAATCGCCTTTACCGCCGCCGCCACCCATCGACATTCCAGCCTGACGTTGATCCTGCGCAGTAAAACCTCCCAGTTGACCTGATTCCATGGCTTTGCGCATTTTCTCCTCTTCGCGCTCCAGGCGGACAATCTCAGCCAGAATCTTCTTTTCGCGCTCTTTCTCGGGCAGATCCACCATCATAATCAGGCTGTCCTGAAGTTCTACATTCAGGATGTGCTCCACGAGTTCATTCAGGTTTTCTGCTTTGGTTTTAATCTCCTGGTAATTAGGCATTTCCTCGTTAATAACCGCCAGGGTAGAGTCGTAGTAGTTACGGGCCAAAACGTACTTGCGCTGGTCAAAATAGAGGTCGGCAAGGGTGTAGTAGGCTTTAGCTTTGTGCTTGGGAGTGGTGCTAACCTCACCTGATTTAATCAGATACTCTATGGCCGTTTCGATGTCGCGCTCCTTGAGCTCCACGTCGGCCATCGCGTAGTAAACCTGATCCCGGTACTCAAAATTTTTCACGTCGCGGAGCATTCGTTGCAGCATGCGCCGGACCTCCGTAGCATCCATTCTTCCGCTGTGTGCATAGGCCTGATAAAGACGGGCGTTAAACTCCATTTCATAAGGAGGGGCCATCCTCACCACGCGCGAGAATGTTTGCACCGCCTTGCGCGAATCTCCTTTCTTGTCGTAAACCTGAGCGAGGATAAAGGTAAGACGTATGCGAAACTGCTTGTCACGGGCGTGCTCAATGGCCTGTTCCAGCATTTCAATGGCACTGTCCCAGTTTTCCTGCCGGATGTAGTAGTCAGCATATACGGCAGGCAGTTCAGCCTCTATGTGTTTGGGCAGGTCTTTTTCTTCGGAAACCTTCTTCAGCACAGAATTTGCCTTGCTCATCCGATTGGTTTCCATGTACACGCGTGCCAGCCAGATACCGGCATCGTAACGCGTGTTTTGCTGCTTAAACGCCTTGGACACGTAGGTAAACATCTCCTGCGCCGATCCATAGGTTCGCTTGTAGAAGTTGGCCTTACCAATCAAAAAGTAGTTGTCGTCAATCCACTTGTTGTGCTCCTTATTGCGAATACGCATGGAGTGGCGTTGAATAACCTTGGAGCATTTTTCTATGATCACATCCAGCTCTGGATAAAGCTGCTGTGCTTTTTCCTCGTCGGGATAAATGAATACCGGAAGTAACTCGTCCCAGTTCTCCTGGTTTTGAACACGCAAATTCTCTTCCAACGCCATCATCATTTCCTTGGCGTTGAAATAACCATTGAAACGGGCTGTGGTTTGGTGAAATACCCTGTTGGTTAAACCCGTCTTTTTGCGTGAGCATCCGGCCCACACAAGGGTCATAACAAGCAGCACCACCAAAACACGTGAAGCAGATGTAAGAGGTTGAAAATTCATTCGCATGCAGCCATTCCAGTTCTATAGAACTGAAAAAGCGCAAAATTATTGTATTTTTCCAAACCTTTCCGGATGCTCGGGCTTCTGCGTTGTAATCACGATATTTGCACCTCCCAAAGCCCCCTGCATGGCCAACGATCAGCGTTCGCGAAAAAAAATCCTTAAAAAGCTCAAAAACAAGTATCGGCTGGTGATTTTGCACGAATCAACCTTCGCCGAAAAGTTCAGCATGCTGCTGAGCCCGCTTAACGTAATTATCGTATTCACCCTCTTTTCGTTGTTTATCATCCTCATGGTGCTGAGCGTTATTGTGTTTACCCCACTCAAAGAGTTTATTCCGGGCTATGCCGATACCTCCACCCAAATCAATGCCATCAGGGCTGCCGAAGCCGCTGCTCAACTGGAGGAACATGCGCGCATCCAGGAGCAATACCTTGCCAATTTGCGCCGGGTGCTGCAGGGTGATGTATTTGAAAACGATACGCTTGAGTTGCTAGAAGACGGAAGGATGGTGCAGGAAGTCAGCTTCAGCCGCTCATTGGAAGACAGCTTGCTGCGTCTGAAAGTAGAAGAAACTGAGCGCTACAACATTGCTATGGAGGCCGAAAGCGTGGTTCGCGACGGTGATCTGACGGGAATGTTCTTTTTTACGCCATTGCGGGGAGAAATCTCCAGCAGCTTTGACCCATCCATCAATCATCTGGGTGTGGACATCGTATCGCGCGAGAATGAGGCCGTGAAAGCTGTGCTGGATGGAACAGTGGTGTTGGCAACCTGGACCACCGACGGAGGGTTTACCATTCAGTTACAACATCGCAACAACCTTGTTTCGGTGTACAAACACAATTCCGTGCTGCTGAAAAAAGAAGGCGACCGGGTTAAAGCCGGCGACCCCATTGCCATCGTAGGCAACTCGGGCGAGCTCACCGACGGTCCGCACCTGCACTTTGAACTCTGGCACAAAGGCAAGGCCCTCGACCCCGAAAAATTCATGGTATTCAATTAGGTATGGGACTCAAAACAGCCATCTCAAAATACTACGCTGCCTACCACATCAACAAGCGCAACCAGTGGAGCAAGCAACCCGGAATCACGCAGAAAAAGGTGTTTGAATCACTCATACAAACCGCTGCCGACACTGCTTTTGGGCGCGACCACGATTTTCAGAACATCAAGACCTATGCGGACTTCAAAGGGCGCGTACCCATTGCCGACTACGAAGCGCTGAAGCCCTACGCAGAGCGGATGGCAGCCGGAGAAACCAACGTCCTGTGGCCCGGAAAGCCTGCTTATATCGCCAAAACCAGCGGCACCACATCGGGGGCAAAGCTCATTCCCATCTCACAGGAATCCATGCCCTACCACATACGATCGGCCAAGCACGCCTTGCTCAGCTACATTCATGAAACGGGAGATGCCCGTTTTGTGGGAGGTAAGATGATTTTTCTGCAGGGAAGCCCCGAACTGGAACTTAAAAACGGCATCCGTGTGGGACGGCTGTCGGGTATTGTGGCACATCACGTGCCGGCATACCTTCAATCCAATCGGATGCCGAGCTACGAAGTAAACTGCATTGACGACTGGGAAACCAAGGTGGACAAGGTTGTGGAAGAAACCATGGTGGCCGATATGCGCCTTATCAGCGGAATTCCTAGTTGGGTGCAGATGTACTTTGAGCGCCTTCTGGAGCGAACCGGAAAACGCAATGTACTGGAGGTATTCCCGAATTTCTCGCTCTTTGTATACGGCGGCGTGAACTTTGAACCCTACCGATCGCGCTTTGACGAACTGATTGGGGGAAAAATTTCGACGGTAGAAACCTACCCTGCTTCGGAAGGGTTTATTGCCTACCAGGACCGGCAAAACAACCCCGGCTTGCTGCTCGAAATCAACTCCGGAATGTTTTTCGAATTCATTCCGGCCGATGCCTATTTCGATGAGAATCCACCTCGACTGAGTATAGACGAAGTTGAGCTCGGAGTAAACTACGCGCTTGTGCTCAACACCAATGCCGGCTTGTGGGGTTACAGCATTGGCGACACCGTGAAATTTCTGTCGCGCGAGCCCTGGCGCCTTGTGGTTACCGGGCGAATCAAGCACTTTATCTCTGCTTTTGGCGAGCACGTTATTGGCGAAGAAGTGGAAGGAGCCTTGAGCGAAGTTGCTGCCGAACACGGAGCCCAGGTGGTTGAGTTTACCGTGGCGCCACAAGTTAAACCGGCTACAGGACTGCCCTACCACGAATGGCTTATTGAGTTTTCCAAAGCACCTGCAGATGCCGGGGGGTTTGCGCTCGACCTGGACGCCGCGTTGCAAAAACGAAACAGCTACTACCACGATTTGATTCAGGGAAAAGTGCTTCGGCCTCTGGTGCTTTCATCCGTGCAAAACCGCGGCTTCGAACAATACATGAAGTCCGTTGGTAAACTGGGAGGACAAAACAAAATCCCAAGGCTTTCAAACGACCGAAACATTGCAGACCAGATGATTGTCAGCGGACTAACCTCAAACTCCGAAGGAATAGGAAAATAATAGCGACCTTTGCGCGCCCAAAATCGGGGTAACCCTTGGAAAACAAGCAACGACATATTGCCATTCTGGGTTCTACGGGCTCTATCGGCACGCAGGCCCTTGAGGTGCTGGCTGCCCACCCCGACGTTTTTGAGCTGGAAGTGCTTACCGCCAACAGCAACGCCGATTTGCTCATTGAGCAGGCCCGGGCCTTTAAGCCCAATGTGGTGGTTATTACAGACGAATCCAAGTATCGGTTGGTAAGTGATTCGCTGGCCGATACCGATGTAAAGGTTTACGCCGGAAAAGAAGCGCTGAACCAGGTGGTAGAAATGGAGCCCATTGACATGGTGCTGACTGCGCTTGTAGGTTATGCCGGCCTGGCTCCCACGCTTGCTGCCATCAGGGCGGGCAAGCACATTGCGCTGGCCAACAAAGAAACACTGGTTGTGGCCGGCGAGCTGGTTACCAAACTGGCACAGGAATACGGGGTAAATATTTATCCCGTTGACTCTGAGCACTCAGCTATTTTTCAATGTTTGGTTGGTGAATTTCACAACCCCATAGAGAAAATCATCCTCACAGCCAGCGGAGGTCCTTTCAGGGGACGCAGGCGAGAAGAACTGGCAAGTGTAACACGCGCCCAGGCGCTGAAGCACCCCAATTGGGTGATGGGTGCAAAAATCACCATTGACTCTGCCTCGCTGATGAACAAAGGCCTGGAGGTGATTGAAGCCCGCTGGTTGTTCAATCTGAAGAACGACCAGATTGATGTGGTGGTGCATCCGCAAAGCATCATCCACTCGATGGTGCAGTTTACCGACGGCTCAATCAAAGCCCAGATGGGCTTGCCCGACATGAAATTACCCATTCAGTTTGCATTGGGGTATCCGCACCGTCTGAAAAGCGATTTTGAGCGTTTTGACTTCGCGCGCTATCCTTCACTCACTTTTGAGCAACCCGACCTGGAAACCTTTCGCAATCTTCAGCTTGCCTTTGATGCCATGGAGCGAGGAGGAAATGCTCCATGCGTGCTCAACGCGGCCAACGAGGTTGCGGTAGATGCGTTTTTGAATGATCGCATCGGGTTTTTGGCAATGAGCGACCTCAACGAATACTGCCTTCGCACGGTTGATTTTGTGGAACACCCCACCTACGAAGATTATGTACAAAGCGACGAAGAAACGCGTCGTGTAGCACGAGAATACCTAAACTAAGTCCCTATGTTGGTTACCATTGCCCAGTTGTTGTTAAGCCTTTCCATCCTGGTGGTGTTGCACGAGCTGGGGCACTTTATCCCTGCAAAACTCTTCAAGACAAGGGTTGAAAAGTTTTACCTCTTTTTTAATCCCTGGTTCTCGCTGTTCAAAAAGAAAATCGGCGAAACCACCTACGGAATTGGCTGGCTTCCGCTGGGCGGTTATGTGAAGATTTCTGGTATGATTGATGAGTCGATGGACAAAGACCAAATGACCAAGCCTCCGGAGCCGTGGGAATTTCGCGCCAAGCCCACATGGCAGCGACTCATCATTATGGTAGGTGGTGTAACGGTGAACCTGCTTCTTGGGGCCGTGCTTTACATGATGGTTCTGTTTGTGTGGGGAAAAGAATACCTGCCCCTGCAAAACATGACCTACGGAGTACACTTCGACTCCATCATGCACGAACAAGGCTTTATTGACGGCGACAAGATTCTTAAAATCGGCGACCGCACCCCGGAGACCCTTTCGGAAGTTTCGCGCCGCATATTGATTGATGGTGAAAGGGACATCGCCATTGATCGCGGAGGCAATCGCAAAACCATTACGCTGGATGATTCCGTGGTTGAAACCATTTTGGATCGCAAAATCAGAAGTCTGTTTATGGAGCGGTTCCCGTTTCAGGTTGCCCAGTTTGTGCCCGGCAGCGAAGCCGAAAAGGCGGGTGTGCAGGTAGGCGATTTTATTTTGGGTGCCAACGACACCCTCTTACCATTCTTCTATGATTTTGCGCGCTACGTGCCCAACTTTGGAGGTGACTCGATCTGGCTTCAAATAGAGCGCAATGGCATGCCCATGACCATCCGTACCCGCGTTAGCGAAGAAGGCCGAATCGGCGCTGCTCCTGAAGACCCGCGTACACATCTTCATTATGAGCGAATCGATTACTCCTTTGGCGAGTCCATTCCGGCCGGTTGGAGCCACGGGATTCAAACATTGTCTGATTATGTGAAGTCCTTGCGCCTGCTCTTCTCTCCCGCAGGTGCCAAACAGGTAGGTGGTTTTGGAACCATCGGCTCACTCTTTGGTGAAGAATGGCACTGGCAGCGATTTTGGGAAATGACTGCTTTTATTTCTATCATGCTGGCATTTATGAACATTCTGCCCATTCCGGCGCTGGACGGAGGGCACGTCATGTTCCTGATGTACGAAATGGTTACTGGCAGAAAACCCGGAGAAAAATTCATGGAGTACGCACAAATTTTCGGAATGGTATTGCTGCTTACCCTGGTTGTATTCGCCAATCTCAACGACATTCTGAACAGTCAATGGTTCAGCAACCTTTCTGAGTCTTTTCAGCATCTCTTTGGCGGAAGTCCACCAGGTGGTGTAGATTAACCATTCCCTTCCGACGTATGACCCAACCAACCTTTTCAACCAACCACCTCATGGAGCTTTCGGGCGGCGACACAGCCTTTGTGCGTGATTTGCTCATCACCTACATAGAGGATGCGCAGAATAATGCGCTCAGATTGAAAGAACTTAATGAAAACAAGGATCTGCAAGGCATCCGCTTTGTGGTGCATAAATTGCGCTCTTCAGCAGGTTCGGTAGGGG
>REDV01000152.1 GCA_007695365.1 Cryomorphaceae bacterium
TTTTACGAAAACCTCAGCCAGGGAGAGGAACTGGTAGATCAGTTTGAACGCCTTGGTAACATGGATCAGTTTCGATACAACTACGACCTCAGTTTGAGCCACTCCATAGAGTTTGATAGCTCAGACCACAAACTGATGACTGCCGTTTCGTACAACGCGAGCGACGACTTTACCAATCAGCGCTTTCGGCAGGATATCATTCTGCAAGGAACCGAGAACCTCTTTTTTGACGAGTTTCTTGAGCGGGTAAACCAAAATGAGTGGCTTCAGAATTTTATTGGCCAGATGGATTATTCTCGTCCATTGATGGGCGGAGAGCTTGAAACGGGTGCTAAAGCTGCCTGGCGAAGAATTGGCTCCAGTTATTTTGCTGAGCGCGGTCCCGATGAAGACGCTCAATTTGATCCGGTGCTGGGCCTCAACAACGAGTTCCTATACAACGAATGGGTTTCCGCTGCCTACATAAGTTACCGTGGTAAAGTAAACAAATGGAGCTACATGTTGGGGGTAAGGGGAGAACATACAACCATTGAAACCGAACTCGTGAATACGGGTGAGCTCAACAATAAATCCTACCTGGACCTTTTTCCATCCGCCTTCCTTGGTTACCAACTGAGCAAGCGCCAGCAGATTCAATTGAACAGCGGCCGCCGGGTTAATCGCCCCTATTTCAGTGCGCTCAACCCTTTTGTTGCTTTTACAGATCCTTTTAACATTCGTCTGGGTAATCCTGATCTGGACCCTGAATATACCATTTCTTCGGAACTAAACTACATTGTGTCGTTTGACCGGAATATGTTGAATGTGGGTGTTTTTCATCGCTATACTGAAGATGTGATTCAACGATATCGCACACTGGACGATGAAGGAGTGGCCCGCGTGGTTTTCGATAACATTGCACTCAGCAACACGGTGGGTGTAGATGTGTTTTTCAACCATCAGTTCACCAAAAAATGGCGCGGGAACATTAGTGTAAACGCATACTGGTCAGAAGTTTCAGGTACCGATATTGACCCTACATTTGATGTGAGCTTCTTTAGCATGTTTGGTCGTTTGAGCCAAACTTTTACCATCATGAAAGACCTGAATCTGCAGTTCAACTACTTTTACAGGGCACCCATGGAAACCGTGCAAGGGCGTATGCTCTCCATGCAGGGATTGGATGTGGCTCTTACCCATGAATTTTGGAACGGAAACGCTTCTCTTACTGTTCGGGTAACCGATATCTTTGACACCCGATTCTTTCGATTCAGAACCGAGGCTATTGACTTTGAGGTAGACACGGAATGGAACAGGGTTACCCGAAGGGGGTTGCTTACCTTCATTTATAAATTCAACAACTACAAGGAGAAGCGCAACGGCCGTCCTATGGGTGGCGGAGAAGACTTCGAGGGCATGTAGCCAAAGCACCCCAACGAATTACTTCACACTTGCGCGGCTGCCCAGTTCAATGGCCTCCATATGCATAATGGTGCCGTTTTCTATGGTAAAACGAAGCACGGTTCGCACCTTGTGAAAGCCGTGCCTGCCCGCTGCACCGGGATTTATGTACAAAGTGTTTAAACGCTTGTCCATTTGAATTTTCAAAATGTGCGAATGCCCGCAAACCAGTATTTGTGGAGGGCGCTCTCGCATGGGTAAACGGATTCTTTTATCGTACACATAGACAGGACCCGCTATGTGTGTCATCCACACATCCATTCCGCCGCACAGAAAACGATTGTCCAGCGGAAAACGCTTGCGAACTTCCTGTCCGTCAATGTTGCCGTAAACCCCTCTCAGAGGTTTGAATGCCTCAAGTTGGTCTATGACATGTGCATCCCCCACATCTCCGGCATGCCAGATTTCATCGACCTCGGCAAAATGATGAAAAATACGTTCGTCAAGATAACTATGGGTGTCAGAAAGCAGTCCTATTCGCGGCATATTGAAAGCTAAGGCTAAGGTTCAAAAGTGCTACTTTTGGCCCAAACCATCAGCGTTGAGAAGATACTTTCTGGAAATTGCATTCAAGGGTACCCGTTTTTGCGGTTGGCAGCGCCAGCCACACGATGCTTCTGTGCAGCAAGAGGTTGAAAGAGCTATCACTACAATTCTAAGAACAGAAACCACCTGCATGGGCTGCGGAAGAACAGATACCGGTGTGCACGCCAATCAGTTTTTTCTGCATTTCGACACTCAACAAGAACTTGATGCGCATCAGTTTGTTTACAGGCTCAACGGCGTGCTTCACGAAGATGTGGCCGTGAAAAGATGTATACCGGTTTCGCAGGAAGCGCATGCCCGTTACGACGCTACCAACCGAACATACCGTTATTTTGTGCACAACAGTAAAAATCCATTTTTGCGCGAAACATCGCTCTTTATGCTCAGAACACCCGATTTCGACGCGATGAACGAAGCTGCGAAGCTGATGACAGGTAGCCATGACTTTACTTCGTTTGCGCGTTTGCACTCCGACGTCAAGAACCATATGTGCGAAGTTCGCTCGGCCCGCTGGGAACAGTGCGGAGAAAGCCAGTGGTACTTTGAGATTTCGGCCAATCGTTTTTTGCGCAATATGGTTCGTGCTGTGGTAGGCACCCTGCTCAAAACAGGAAGAGGTAAAGAGCCTCTTGGTCATATAGAAACGGTGATGCAGGGCAAAAACCGCGGACTTGCAGGTGCATCAGCTCCCGCACACGGACTGTTTCTTCATTCGGTTCAATACCCCTATATTACGTGAGCAAGGCGCAGGGGAGGGGCTGGGATTTTGGGCTGCTGCGAAGGGTGATGACTTTCGTGAAGCCGTATCGCGGAGTATTTTATTTCACCTTTGCTCTCACCATTCTATCGGCGCTGATTGGAGTAGTTCGTCCTATACTGGTAGGTAAGGCCATTGACGTGTATATCCTGGAGGACGATTCACTGGGGTTGCTGATTCTCACACTGATTGTGGTTGCTGTGCTGCTGCTTGAAGCCGTGGTGCAATTCTACCAGACCTACTTCTCAAACTGGCTGGGCCAGAACGTTACCATTGATTTGCGCTCAAATCTGTTCAGGCATATCACGGCGTTTAAACTGCGGTATTTCGATAAAACGCCCATCGGACAGTTGGTTACGAGGGTGGTGTCGGACATTGAAACAGTGGCCGATATCTTCTCGCAGGGCATTTTGGTCATTATGGGCGACTTGTTGAAGTTGGTCGTGGTGGTGGTGGCCATGTTCGTAATCAACTGGAAATTGACGCTCTTTGTACTGATTCCTATTCCGCTGCTGTTGGTGGCCACCAACATATTTAAAAATGCCATCAAGAAAGCTTTTCAGCAGGTGCGAACGCAGGTGGCTGTGCTCAATACCTTTGTGCAAGAGCATATCACCGGAATGAACATCGTGCAAATCTTTAACCGCGAAGAGGAAGAGGCGAGGAAGTTCAGAGAAATCAACCAAAAACATCGTCAGGCGCATATTCGTTCGGTGTGGGCATACTCTATCTTTTTTCCGGTGGTGGAGATTCTATCGGCCATTTCGCTCGCAGTGCTGGTGTGGTGGGGCACCAGAGAGAGTCTCAAAGGCGAAGTAACCGTGGGGGAGTTGGTGGCGTTTATCCTGTTCATCTACATGTTGTTCCGCCCCATTCGTCAACTGGCCGACCGCTTCAACGTACTTCAAATGGGTATGGTGGGATCTCAACGTGTTTTTAATGTGTTGGATACCGATGAACGCATCGTAAACAACGGCACCATAGAGAAAGAGAGTCTCAAGGGCAATATATCTTTTCAAAACGTATGGTTTGCCTACAAAGACGATGACTTTGTGCTTCGCGACGTTTCGTTCGAGGTAAATCAAGGCGAAGTGGTGGCTTTTGTGGGAGCTACCGGAGCAGGCAAGTCCTCAGTCATTAACTTGCTTAGCCGGTTCTATGAGTTTCAGAAAGGTGAGATTTTAATCGATGAAACGCCTATTCGCGATTACGACCTGAATTACCTGCGAAGTGAAATTGCTGTGGTTCTGCAGGATGTATTTCTGTTTTCCGATACCATTCACAATAATATCACACTCGGTGATGACCGTATCAGTCGAGAACAAGTGATTGAAGCAGCCAAAGTAGTAAGTGCTCATGGGTTTATCAGTCGTTTGCCCGGCGGTTATGACTTCGACGTGAAAGAGCGGGGAGGTATGCTTTCTACAGGTCAGCGTCAGTTAATTTCGTTTATCCGTGCCTATGTGTACAATCCCGGAATTTTGGTGCTTGATGAAGCCACCTCCTCCGTTGATACCGAAACAGAAATGCTCATTCAGGATGCCATAGACCAACTCACCAAAGGAAGAACATCCATAGTTATTGCACATAGGTTATCCACTATTCAAAAGGCTGATAGAATTATTGTTATGGACAAGGGTAAGGTGCTGGAGTCAGGTAGCCATAACCAACTTCTGGAAAAAGCCGGTGCTTACCGCAGGCTTTTTGACATGCAATTTAAGCGGTAAATACCGTACGCACAGACAACCTCAACCCAATTTTAAAGTCATAGTGGTGTTAACCAACACAGCCGTTATGTTATTGAGATTCGTTTGTGCTGCGTGTGTTGCAGCATTATTACTCATATCACCCTCTGTTCATGCACACGAAGGCAAAAAGGGTTTTATTGAGAACAAGAATCAGTTTCATGAGAACGTCGTTTTTCAGGCTGACTTTCATCCGTACACTGTTTTTCTTGAGCAGCAGCGGTTCACTTTTTTATATGAGCATCCTGAAGACCTCGAGGCGCGTCATGACATCATGCAACTGTCGGATGAAGAGCGCATGCAGTTTTACGTGCGAGCTCATGCGTATCGGGTAAATTTTGTGGGGTGTTCACCTGATGCCATGCTTGAAGGAGGCCTGGCCCATTCATTTAAACTCAACTACTTTTTGGGCAATCAGCCCGATAAGTGGGCATCCAACGTTCGGTCTTTCAAAAAGGTGAAATACCACGAACTCTATCCCGGGGTAGATTTGCTCGCAGTGGTTGATAACGATCACCTCAAATATGATTTCATTGTGAAGGCAGGAAGTGATGCAGGCCAGGTACAACTGAATTTTGAAGGGTTGGACGAGCTTTACATCAACGGAGATGGCGATTTGGTACTTGTGACTTCGGTGGGAGAGATGAAAGAACTCAAGCCTTTTGCCTATCAAATGCAGAATGGAGCACTTCAACCCGTTGCGTGTGATTATGTGCTCAATGGTACAATCGTAACGTTTGGTTTGCCTGAGGGTTATGATCAAACACGCGATCTTGTTATTGACCCGGTGGTAGTTGCGTCCACTTTGTCCGGAACCCCTGGCGGGGGAAGTAACTACGGTCACGGTGCCACTTACGATCTGGCGGGCAATGTGTACTCACATGCCATTGCATTCGGTCAGCTGTATCCAACTACGCCCGGAGTTGTGCAGCCCAACTTCGGCGGAGGTAATGTGGATGTCGCCATCAGCAAATACAACCCTACCGGTACGGATTTGCTCTATGCTACGTACCTCGGAGGTAGTGGAGCAGATTATCCGCATTCAACTGTAACCAATCAGTTTGAAGAACTTTTTGTGTATGGTACTACACGCTCAATAAACTACCCAACTACATCCAACGCTTTTGATCAGACTCATAATGGAAATACCGACGGATTTGGAAATCCTTCCGATGACATTTTTGTCACCAAGCTTTCAGCCGATGGAACCCAAATGCTGGGAAGCACCTTTGTTGGTGGCTCGGGAGTAGACGGTAGAAACTCTGCTAATTCACTCAATTACGGCGATGTTTTTCGAGGTGAGATTGTGGTGGATGTGCAAGGCTTTCCTTACGTGGTTTCGCAGACTTTCTCCACCGACTTCCCTGTGACAATCGGTAGTTTTCAGGGTACGCATCAGGGAGGGCAGGATGCTGTTGTTTTTAAGTTGACGCAAAACCTCACCGACATGGTGTGGTGTACCTATCTTGGTTCTTCGGAAGATGATACAGGATACGGATTACGCACTACACTCAATGGTACGGTTTACGTGAGTGGCTCAACCAAAGGCAATAACTTCCCCACATCCGCAGGTGCATACATGACAACTGCTCCCAGCGCACAAGGAACATTGGATGGCTTTGTGGCACGTATCAGTAACGACGGAAGTACCTTAATATCTTCAACCTTCATCGGCACAAGCAATATCGATCAGGCATTTTTTGTGGATCTCGATAACAATGAAGTGGTTTGGGTTTACGGACAAACCCAGGGCGATTGGCCCATTGTGGGAGTTGGCAATTACAGCACGCCCAATGGACGCATGTTTGTGTCTAAGTTGAATCCGGCACTTACAGATTTACTGATTTCAAGCCGGATTGGCCCGGGTACCGGATTTAGTTCTGATGGAATTCCAGTTGCCTTTTTGGTAGATCGATGCGACAGAATCTACATATGTGCATACAACAGTGCATCAGGTTGGGAGTTAACGCCCAACTCTTTGTTTCAATCTGGCAGCTTCGTATTGTGTGCCTGGGAAGAAGATATGTCGGAACTTGCTTTTGGTACCTACTACGGTGGAAATCACGTGGACGGGGGAACTAGCCGGTTTGATAAAAGCGGTATCGTCTATCAAGGTGTATGCAACTCCGGGGCATTTCCCACGAATCCCGACGCCTGGGCCACGAACCAATCTATTGGTTGGGATATTGGAGTGTTTAAAATTGATTTCCAGTTAAGCGGGGTAAACGCAGCCATTACAACCAACGACGATATCAATGGTTGCGCTCCTCATACGGTGCAATTCAATAACTACAGTATTGGGGATGTGTTCATCTGGAATTTTGGGGATGGTTCACCTGAAAGCAGCGAATTTGAACCGCAGCATACATTCACCGAACCCGGCAGTTACACCATCAGCCTGATTAGCTTCGATTCATTGAGTTGTAACCTGGCCGATACGGCCTATCTCTTTATAGATGTGGGCTCGGCGGATGCCTTTAACCCCTCATTCTCCTACGAAATTGACTGCGAAACCTCCACTGTAACACTTACCAACGAAACAGGGGCTTCCTTCCTTGATTATGAGTGGGACATGGGCGACGGAACAACCTACAACACCGAAAATGCCGTGCACACCTTTGATGAGCTGGGTGTTTACAACATTGTTCTAACTGCCACAGACAACGCCTGCGATAACACCGAAATCGCTGAACAGGAGGTTGAAATATTTGGGGCACTCATTGCCGAAATCGGTAATGAACAAGTGATTGCCTGTCAGGAGGTTGAAGTACAGTTTGAAAACCTCAGCAATGGACAGGCTTACCTGTGGGATTTTGGCGATGGCACTACAAGCGAGGAGATCAATCCTACCCACACCTTTTTTGGCCCGGGGATTTTTGAAGTGACCCTTACTGCTTTTCATACTGAAACCTGTAATCCTGAAGATCAGGCTACAGTGACGATTGCAGTAGGGCAGGAGCAAACGGTAAATGCCGATTTTGTGGCTTTTCAAACAGATTGTGAGAACTTTATTGTTGAAACCATTAACCAAAGCGAAGGAGAGAACCTATCATTCATCTGGGACATGGGCGATGGAACCCAGTACACAGACGAGGTTGTAAGCCACCAATATGCCGATTTAGGCACCTATACCATTACCCTCAGCATTGAAGACACGCTTTGCTTCTACACCAACAACACTGAGCAAAATATTACAGTGAGCGATCAGGCTACCGCGGTAGCAAATGCTGTTGATGCAGCCGGTTGCCCCCCGCTTGACGTGGCTTTCCAGAATTTCAGTACGGGTCAAACCTTCTTTTGGGACTTTGGTGACGGAAATACTTCCAATGACTTTGCCCCTGAACACACTTTTGAGCTTTCGGGTGAGTATGAGGTGATGTTGGTTGTGTATGGATTTGAAGGATGTCCGGGACAAGATACAACCTTCGCAACCGTAAGCGTAACCGACAATACCGTGGAGGCGCTCTTTACGGCCTTGCAAACAGGATATTGTCAGGAGAACCTTGTATCTCTCCAAAATTTGAGTGAAGGTACCGGCCTTCAGTTAACATGGAATCTAAATGGCGAGGAAATCCACAACCAGGATGATTTTATTCATGCATTCCCGGGGGCAGGAACGTACAACGTTTCACTCACCGCCACAGAGCCCAATTGTTTAAACAGCGACACCTACGCCGAAACAGTGGAGGTGGTGCCCGGCTTCAATGTTGACCTGGGTCCCGACAGAGATATTTGTTACTACCAGACTTCGCAAACCCTGGAAACCGGTCTTGCGGGGCAAGGTTTGAATTTTATGTGGAGCACTGGCGAAACGGATGTTGCGTCTATTGTTGTAACAGCCCCCGGAACCTACAGCGTGGAAGTTACAGATGGCACCTGTACCGAGGAGAGTTCTGTGGAAATTGGTCAGGGAACGTTCTGGTCGGGTTCCTACTCGCTTGAGATATGCGAGGGACTTGCACACCAGATTAATATTCCCGCAAACGGTCAGAGCTATCAGTGGGCTACAGGACAAACATCAAACACCATCAGCATTACCCGTGCAGGTAACTATGGTTTTTCATTTATTGATTTTGGAGGTTGCATTCAAAGCGATACCATTTACGTAACAGCCATTCTTCCTGAGGCCCTTGTTTTCGTTCCCAATGCGTTTACGCCCAATGGCGATGGAGTGAATGACCTCTTTAAGGTGGAAGGTGAGGAAATAGAAGAGTTTCATATCCGTGTGTTTAACCGCTGGGGCGAAATGGTTTTTGAATCTGAAAACCGTGCTGTTGGCTGGAATGGCTCCCTCCACAACAATGGTCAGCACCACCTTCCTGATGGCATCTATCCTTATGTACTGAAATACAAAGGCACCTGCGAGGCCGAGCGCGTTGAACTGCGCGGCTTTGTTACGATTCTGCGGTAACCGGATTTAGCTTTGGCCCAAGGTATTTTCCGGTGAGTGATTCTTCGCACCGGGCAAGCTCTTCTGGTGTGCCCGAAAAGACGAGGTTTCCGCCGTTCACGCCTCCACCCGGACCGAGGTCAATCACCCAGTCTGCGCACTTAATCACGTCCATGTTGTGCTCAATCACAATCACCGAATGACCGAGTTCTATTAAAGCATTCATGGCAATAAGCAATTTGTGGATGTCGTGAAAATGCAGACCTGTTGTGGGCTCGTCAAAAATGAAAAGGGTGGGAGCCTCGTTCTGGCCTTTCACAAGGAAAGACGCCAGTTTGATGCGTTGCGCTTCTCCACCCGAAAGTGTGTTTGAGGATTGTCCGAGTTTTAGGTATCCCAGCCCGACGTCCTGAAGAGGCTGCAACTTTTGTACTATTCGGGTGCACTCATTGTTATTCCGGTGACTTCCGAAAAACTCCAGGGCTTCGTCAATGGTCATTTCCAAAATATCGTAAATGCTCTTTTCGTCAAAAAGAACCTCCAGTACCTCGTCCTTGTAACGCTTGCCGCTGCATAATTCACACTTCAAAAAGATGTCGGCCATAAACTGCATCTCAACCTTCACATCGCCTTCACCCTCGCAATTATCACAACGTCCACCACTTACATTAAAAGAAAAATGACTGGCCTTGTAGCGCCGCTGCTGGGCCAGTGGCTGCGAGGATAACAGGCTTCGCATATTATCAAAGGCCTTCACATAGGTAACCGGGTTCGACCTGGATGATTTGCCAATGGGGTTCTGGTTCACGTATTCAATTTGTGCAACCTGGCTGAGATCGCCTGAAACCACGCCGTCGCTGGCCTGATGACCCTCGCGTTGTTCAATTCTTCTTTTCAGTCTTGGGTAAAGCAGGTCTTTTACGAGCGTGGTTTTGCCCGATCCGCTAACCCCTGTTACCACACACAACATATTCAACGGAAAGATCACATCAAAACCGCGCAGGTTGTTTTTTTCCACCTTGTGCATCAAAATCTTGTTCCTCACTTTTCTTCGGTTTTGCGGAACCGGAATCGAGAGCCTGCCGGTAAGGTATTTGGCGGTAAGGCTTTCGTTTTGACTCAGTAATTCAGCGTGATTACCCTGAAAAACTATTTCTCCGCCATTTCTTCCGGCCATCGGACCCAAATCCACAAGTTGATCAGCGGCTTCCATGATTTCTTCGTCGTGCTCCACCACAATAAGGGTATTGCCTTCCGCCTGAAGCGAGCGCAATACCCCAATCAGTTTTTGGGTGTCGTGCGAATGAAGTCCGATACTCGGCTCATCCAGAATGTACATGGAACCGATTAAACTGCTTCCGAGCGA
>REDV01000153.1 GCA_007695365.1 Cryomorphaceae bacterium
GTGCGAGACCAAAACCAGTGTTTTTACGCCCAGCCTTTTACCATTGAGGAGTTTATTCCGGCCATAGCCGCCTTTACCGCCAACCCGCAGGAAGGTACCGAGCCGCTCACCGTGCAATTCAACAACCAAAGCAGCGGCGCCACAGATTTTGAGTGGACGGTAGAGGGAGAAACTTTTACCACCTTTCAGCACCAACACACCTTTGACAGCGCCGGCAGCTACCCCGTACAACTCATAAGCTGGTACAACGAACCCCACTGTGCAGATACCGCCACAGCCACCATCATTGTGCACCCGGATTATACCCACAGTCTTTTTCTGCCCACTTTGTATGACAATCCTTCTGTAGCCTACACCATCCAAACCACCAACGTGGCGCACATACGCTACGAGCTGTACAACACCATTGGCCAGCGCCTGTACCACGTTGAGCAGGAGGTAAACAACGGCCCCACCGAGCTTTGGTACGGCAGCAGCTACGCAACGGGCTATTACTTTTACCGCATTCGCTTCACCAACGTTGAGGGCCAGCAATTTGAGGAAAAGGGAAAGGTGTTGGTGGTGAGGTAGGGGCGCATTTCAAACATTCTTTGTCATTTCGACCGGAGTGCTGAGGGTCGAAGCGCGAAGCAGCTTGATCAAAGCACCCCCTTCAACTCATCCAGCCTATGCACCTCATGGGTAACCTCCTCGCCGTGTTCATACTTGTTTACATTGAGGTACGCCTGGTCCATGCCCACACCCCGCGCACCGCGGATATCTGTTTCCAGATCGTCGCCCACCATAAGCGATGTTTCGATGCGCGCGCCGCTTAAGGTGCAGGCAAGGTGAAAAATAGCCGGCCCGGGCTTTTTGGTACCCGCCCTTTCGGAGGTTATCACTTCTTCAAAGTACGGTTGCAATCCTGAATGCTGCAGCTTGATATGCTGCACTTCCTCAAACCCGTTGGTGATGATGTGCAGCCTGTAGTGTGCGGCAAGGTGGTCGAGCAGTTCAATGGCTCCGGGCAGCAATTGGGTTTTTCGCGGACTGATAGCAATGTAATCATCGGCGAGGCTGGCAGCCAGCTTCTCGTCGTCCACGCCAAAAAGTCTTAGTGTATCGGCAAACCGAATGGTGCGAAGCACGGCCTTTGTAATCTCCTGTTGACGATACAACGCCCAGTAGTGCTCGTTGATTTTCTGGTAGCTCGAAATAAAGGAGTCTGTGTCTTCCACCCCTCGTTCGCGCAAACTGTGTGCTGCAATCATTTCGAGCAGTGCCTCGCGCGAGTTGCGGTCAAAATCCCACAGGGTGCGGTCGAGGTCAAAGAAGATGTGTTCGTAGCGCACCATTTACTCTCCCAAAAATGAGGTCATAGAAGTTACCCCCAGCGCCCAGATAAAGATAGAAATCATCAGCGCGGGCAGCATGGCCGGGTGGTGCTTAAAAAACTTGGCCGACACCACGGAGCCGATGGGTATGGACAGTATTACCGGCGTGAGAAAAGCCATACCGGCTACGCCTACCCTGCGCTTGGTGCGCACCATCAATTTATTGAAAAAGGTAAAATACCGCACTTCTACCTGCTCACCTCGCGCGCGTTTTTTGGCTTGCTTTCTGAGTGTTCGTTGGCGATGGTACTCCATCACCCGCGCGCTGAAAATGTAGAAGAAAACCACACCACTGCACCCGCCGGCTGTGGTAATGGCCACGGTTTCCCAATAGGTGTAGCCCAGCAATTGAGCAGCCGGAGGCGCAAACATAAACCTGACCGATGCTGTCAGGAAAATGAGTACCGCTTCGAGGCCGTACATGGTTTAGCTTTTTTTACCGTAGGCCAGGTCCCCGGCGTCTCCTAGTCCGGGAACGATGTAGGCCTGTGCCGTGAGCTCGTCATCTACGGCACCCACCCAAAACGTGGTGTTCTTGGGCATGTGTTTTTTGGTGTAGCGCACACCTTCTACACTGGCAATGGCCGCTACCACGTGAATGTGTTTGGGCCTTCCGCGAAGTGCGAGCGACTTATACACGAGTGCCATGGACGCCCCGGTAGCCAACATCGGATCCGTAAGAATCAACACTTTATCAGTAAGGTCGGGGCTCGACATATACTCCACCTGAATCTCGAAAGCATCTCCCTTTTTACTTTTCCTGTAGGCAGAAACAAACGCATTTTCGGCCCGGTCAAATACATCCAGCACACCTTTGTGCATGGGCAATCCGGCGCGAAGAATGGTTCCCACCACAATTTCATCGGTAAAGTCGTTTACCTCAGCGGTGCCCAGGGGCGTTACAACCTCGCGCGCTTGATAATCAAGTGTTTTACTGATTTCAATAGCGAAAAAACTCCCGATTCGCTCAAGGTTAATCCTGAAGCGCAGGGGGTCCTTCTGGGTTTGGGCATCGCGTATTTCGGCGATATAGCGATTGAGGACGGAAGGCGTTTTGCTGTAGTCGTTGGTTGGTGTCATGCGATGAATTTGGAGAGAGAACTGCGACAAAGTTAACTTTTTAGATGCTCACCGGATTGACAACTGCGCAGCGTTGCTTCATATACGCGTCGCCAGCCCTGCCATTCACGTTCTTCGCAAAGAGAGCTGTTGTGCCACAAGCAGTAAAACACTCCTCCCACTTTTCGCACGCTATCAATGAGTTCGTCAGCCAGTTCAATGGCGCTTTCGGGTTCCAGTTTCATGTAGTGATTGAGCGTTCCGTCCATATAGGCAAAGGGATGCACCTTGAGTGGGGTAACCTGGTTTTCGGAGAGGTCAAAGTATTGGAAAGGCGTACAGAGCGACGCGCGAAAACCTGCCTGCTGTGCATAGCCCATGGTGAAATCATCGGTAATACCGGCGTTGATGAGCTCTTTGTAGGTATTGGGAAAATTCAGGCGGAGATAATGTTGGCGGCTTTCTGTAACGGGAGCACCGAGAATACGGCGCAACCTGAGCACCTCCTTGCGCAATTGCTGTCTCGAATATTTGGATTCGTACGACGGGTGAATACCCACATTGGCCACAGCGGCAATGCGGTGTATCAGTTTAATCATGGCCTTGTTGTGGTGATGACTGTTGCGATCGAAGGTATTGAAGTCACCGAGGAGCATAAAAAACCGGGCATCCAAACTGCTGTCGTTGATGGTTTGAAAGACATAATCGTAGGTGTCGTAAGGGTCGGGCTCCAGTCCCAACAGCACGCGAAACCTTCGCCAGGCCGCGCGGAAGCGAAACAACACGACCTCCCTTCCCAGTGCCGCGGTGGTTCGCCACCAACCCTTGTGACGATATGCCCAGCCCACGTCAATATCAAAGGTTATTTCAGCGCGAAACTCTTTGGAGTTGAATGATATCTTAGGGCGGGCTGTCTGAACCAGGACTTTAATGGCCAGGGCCCACTCATTGATCAAAGGCCTCCGCAAAAAGCCCTCGCGGTAGGCAAGGCTCTCGGATGCGGCAAAACGCTCGTGCCTATCAGGACTAAATGGCAGGTACTCCTCGTAGCGGCTGGCAAGATAGAAACTGGCCGCCAACCAATCGAAACCCACTTCGGGACTGTCATTGGGAAAGAGTACCGGCAAGCCTTGCCACTTTCCCACGGCCACTGAAATGGCGCGGGTATCGCTGCGAAACATCCATTCCTGCGGAGAAATGTTTACGTGCGCCTGGAGCTGCTTGTTGGAATAGTTCAGGCCAAACACCCCGGGTTGATGAAGGTCGTCGGGGTTTTGGGTTACCTTGTAGGTGAGCCCCAGCAGATTTCCAAAGAGCAAATCCACCGCATAGGCCACACGGGGCGAGGGTTTTTCGGTATAGACAACTACGCTCACAGGTTTCCTTCGTCCATAAAGCTGTAGTAGCCACGGTGGGTAACAATGATGTGGTCGAGGACCGGAATTTCGAGTACTTCTCCCGCTGCCTTCAGTTTCTTGGTGAGGCGAATGTCTTGCTCGCTGGGGCGCAGGTTTCCGGATGGGTGGTTGTGCACCAATATGATAGACGAAGCGTAGCGTTGAATGGCCGATTTGTAGATAATCCTGGCGTCGGCCACGGTTCCGGCTACTCCGCCGCTGCTCACCCTCACTTTTTCAATCACCTGATTGGCACGGTCAAGCAGCATCACCCAAAACTCCTCGTGGTTGATGTCTGCAAGGTGAAACATCTCTTCGTACACCTGGCTGCTTTGCGTGATTTTTAATCGCTCGGTAGGTGATTCGGCCTTGCGTCTGCGGCCCACTTCCAGCGCAGCGGCTATGGAAATGGCCTTGGCTTCTCCGATGCCGGGGTAGTTCATCAAGTCGTGCAAGGTAAGCCTGGCCAAGGCACTAAAACTCTGACCCGATTCTTTCAAAATGCGTTGCGACAGCTCTACGGCGCTCTCTTTGCGGTTGCCCGAACCAATCAAAATGGCAATAAGCTCGGCGTCCGAAAGCGCCGATGCCCCCTTGTAGAGTAGCTTCTCGCGCGGACGGTCATCTTCGGCCCACTGCTTAATGGCTAGTTTACTTACATCTTTCACGGTGTGCATATTGGATGGAACCCCGAAAATAAAAAAACCCCTGCGTTTTCGGCAGAGGTTTTTTTCGTCTCAATTGTTTCAATCTGTCCGCTAGGCAGATAATGAGTTCACGTGGCGCGTAATTCCAGACTTAAGGTTCGCGGCCTTGTTTGCGTGAATAATGTTTTTCTTGGCCAATTTATCAATCATGGCAGTTACCGAGGTCAACAACTCACCGGCCGCTTTGGGATCGGTGGTGCTTTTCAACTTGCGTATAGCATTTCGCGTAGTTCTGTGGAAATAGCGGTTGTGCAGACGACGGGTTTCGTTTTGCCGGATTCTCTTGAGCGCTGATTTGTGATTCGCCATAATACTTGTTGTTATCCCAAAATTTTGGAGGGGCAAATATAGACCTTTTCACCAATCCCACCAACAAATTTCCGAAACTTTTCAGAAGGAAATTAAATCCTAATTTTGAGCAGAACCCGAACAAAAACTACAGAACGATGAAAATTGGAGTATTACTTGCAGGATGTGGTGTTTACGACGGATCGGAAATTCACGAAGCGGTCTTTACACTGCTGGCCATTGACGAATTGGGGGCCGAGGCGGTGTGCATGGCTCCTGATACAGATCAGCACCACGTGGTGAACCACCTGAACGGCGATGAAATGAACGAGAAGCGCAACGTATTGATAGAATCTGCGAGGATCGCAAGAGGGGCTGTACAGTCTTTGAGCGATATAGATATCAGTCAATTGGACGGTCTGGTCATTCCCGGTGGATTTGGTGCTGCGAAAAACCTCAACCAATGGGCACTGAGCGGCCCGGATGGCGACATCAACCCCGAAGTACGGAAAATCATCCGCGCTTTTCGCGATGCATCCAAACCCATAGCAGGCCTGTGCATGGGCCCTACCGTTATTGCCAAGGCATTTGAAGGGAGCGATGTTCACGCCACCCTTACCGTGGGAAGCACAGCCGAAGCCTCGCCTTACGACATTGAAGGAATCAGCAAAGGCATGGAATCCATTGGTGCCAAATCAAGTATGCGCACCCTGCGCGAGGTGGAAATTGACAACCACAACCTCATCGTTACCGCGCCCTGCTACATGATGGAAGGCTCGATTAAGGAAATCCGCGCCAACATCAAAAAAGCCATCGAGGAACTGGTTCAACTTATTCAAAAAGCAAACTAACATACTATGTCAACACTGGTGATTGTCCGCCACGGACAAAGCGAATGGAACAAAGCCAACAAGTTTACCGGCTGGGTAGATGTAGATCTCGCAGAGCGCGGAATTCAGGAAGCCGAGCAAGCCGGCGAGCAACTCAAGGATTACCGCTTTGATGTGGCCTTCACTTCCGGACTGAAGCGCGCACAGCGAACCCTGAACATCATCCTCCAAAAATCAGAACAACCCGATGTACCTGTAACCGCCCATGAAGCCCTCAACGAGCGCATGTACGGCGATTTGCAAGGAATGGACAAAGACGAGGCCCGCGCGCAGTTTGGCGAGGAGCAGGTTCATGTCTGGCGCAGGAGTTTCGATATTGCCCCTCCCGGTGGAGAGAGCCTCAAAGACACGGCCGATCGCGTTATTCCGTATTTCGAAGAGAACATTGCACCCGCATTGCGCGAGGGTAAAACCGTAATAATTTCGGCACACGGCAACAGCCTGCGAGCCCTGATTATGCATCTGGAAGGTCTTTCGCAGGAGGAAATCCTGAAGGTAGAGGTGGCCACCGGAAAACCAAAGATTTACAAGCTGGACGATGACCTGAGAGTATTGAAAACAGATCATGCGGAGGCTTAAAATTGTAACATCGGCCATTGCGCTGCTTTTTTTCCTCACCGGATGCGAAGCCGACCGGCGGGTAAACTACAAGCAGCACCCTGAACTTCGGCAGGCAAAAAAGGACTTCGGCTCGCTGTACGAGGCCATCGTTGAAGCGGGCAACAGCTACTACCGGGAGAATGACGCTCTGCACGAATACCTTCTGCGTCAAACGTCTGCCATGTATCGCACCAGGTATCTTATGGCCGACTCTACTCTGCACTACTTTCCCGAGCTCACCTCAGCCTCAACCAAAGAGGTGTTTGAGGAAAAGTACAAGCGCATGATGCAGGAGCAACTCGACAGGCCCGCTCAGCCAGACGATGGTTCAACCGGCCCCGTTCTGAATTGGGCGCAACTCTACCCATCCATCACCACAGAGCTCGAAAGGCGCAATAAACGCGTACGCGAAATGAGGGCCGGAATAGAAGCCGCAAAAGCGGATACATTAGCCGCTCCGGCTGCCAGGGACACCACATTGCCGGGATTCAGTGTGATGCCCACCCGCTAAGCCTTTAAGCCCCAAAAAGTGCGGGAACGAGGTAGTTGGAAAAAAGCCATATCACCAAAATAGCAACGGCATTGAGCACAATACCCGCCTTTACCATCTGATGCACGCGTACCATTCCACTGGCAAACACAATAGCATTGGGCGGGGTTGACATGGGCAGCATAAAGGCGCAACTCGCTGCCAGGGTAACCGGTATAGCCATCACCGTGGGATGCACATCCATTCCAACCGCAATGGCAGCAACCACAGGTACAAATACACTGATCAGCGCCACATTACTCATAACCTCTGTAAGAAGCAGCGAAATGGCCACGAGCCCAAGGGTAATCCATATCCATTCAACGGCACCCCAACCGCTGAACACCTCCCCTACCCGATCTACCCAGCCCACCCAGCTCAGGGCATTGGCAAGCGACAGTCCGCCGCCAAAAAGCAGCAAAATCCCCCAGGGAAGTCGGCGTGTATCCGACCAATCGAGCAAGGTGCCCCGGGTACCATCTCCGGAAGGCACCACGAATAGCAGGATACCACCCAGGATGGCAATGCCACTGTCTCGCAGCGATTCCCACCCCAGCACGTCGCTCAGCCACTGCCGGCTCACCCACATCGCTCCTGTGAGACAAAAAACAGCCAGCACCCTCTTTTCCTGTTTCGACATGGTTCCCAGCGAAGTCAAGGCATCGCGAATAGCAAATTCACCTCGCTCAAACCTGCCAATACGGTTGGGGTACAGCACCTCCGTGAGCAACACATAAGTAAGCACCAATAGCACGACTGAAACGGGAATACCGATCTTCATCCATTCGAGAAAGCCAATCACTATATTGTGTTGCGCTTCAAGAATTCCGGCCATCACCACATTGGGTGGCGTACCGATGAGTGTTGCCATACCCCCGATATTCGCGGCATAGGCAATACCCAGCATGAGCGCCAGCCCAAAATTTCGGGTACCGCGTCCCACTTTTTCTTCGTCGCTTTTAAGCAGCTCCACCACCGACAATGCAATTGGAAGCATCATCACCGTGGCAGCCGTGTTGCTGATCCACATACTGAGCAAAGCCGTTGCCAGCATAAATCCAAGCACAATGCGGTTAGCGCTGTTGCCTGTCCGGCGCACAATCTGAAGGGATATCCGCCTGTGCAGGTTCCATTTTTCGATGGCCAGCGCAAGAAGAAATCCGCCGAGGAAGAGAAAAACTATATCGCTGCTGTAGGGTCTGGCAGCTTCGGAAACCGGCATTACTCCCAGCCACGGCAGAAGCAAAACCGGAAGCAGCGCCGTTACTGGCAGCGGAACGGCTTCGCTAACCCACCAGATGACCATCATGGCACCCAGTGCCAGCACACGCCATGCCTCAGGTGAAACACCTTCGGGAGCGGTGAAGAGTCCTGACAGCAATACGAGAAGCCCGATTATCAGCCCCAATCTGTTTCTAATCATCCGTTCGCACCTGCTTTGCTGCGAAAGTACAGAAAGATACACAACCCCGCCAACCATATTAAGTACTGATATTGTGCAATCTACACTCAAGGCCCGGCCTCCGTCACACAAATACCCCTTTTGCGGTATTGCCCAAAATACTCCCCACCCGCATTTTTGCCGCTGTTTAAAACCATTCTAAATAAGATACCATCACATCATATGAAAGCACTTTTTAAAAACCCTCCTGCTGCCCTCGCCACCTTGTGCATCTTTTTCCTGGCGACCTCAGCTTTTACCCAATCAGGCAGCGGGGTACTTTCGGGAAAAGTAACCGACCTGAACGACCTTCCACTCGCGCATGTAAATGTTGGCGTGGTGGGCAATGGCCACGGCGCCGCAACCGATGAACAAGGCAATTTTACCATAGCGAACATGCCGGCCGGCACCTATGTAGTTGGGGCAACCATTATCGGCTACCAGGAAGCCACCAAAGAGGTGGAAATTCGGGCAGGTGAGACCACGGAGGTTCTCTTCAAGCTTCGTGATGCCCTCTACCAGATGCCCCAGGTAAATATTCTTGCGCAGCGCGAAGGCATTTTTGAAACCGTACCCGGAGCTCTCACCTATATTGACCGAAAGGAAATTGACCGCATCAGCCCGGTAAGCGGCAATGAAGTTTTACGACGTTCTCCGGGTGTGCACGTGGTGGATGAAGAAGGCGCCGGTATGCGGTTAAACCTCGGCATCCGGGGGCTGAACCCCGACCGAAGCCGGTCTGTATTGGTGATGGAAGACGGAATTCCTGTAGCCTTATCTCCCTACGGCGAACCCGAACTTTACTACACTCCGTCCATGGATCGCATGGAAGGCGTTGAAATTCTGCGCGGAAGCGGATCCATACTGTACGGCCCGCAAACCATTGGTGGTGTGGTGAACTACATCACCGCCGACCCTCCCGAAGGACAGGAAGGAAGCATCAATATGCGCGGTGGTCAGGGAGGTTATTTCAGTGGCAACATGTTTTACGGGCAGACCAAGGGAAAAGCCGGTTTTACAGTGAATTATCACCGTCGTCAGGCTGATGACCTGGGCCCTACTCAATTCCGGATCAACGACCTCACATCCAAGTTTAAGCTTCAGATCAACAAAAGGTCTAACCTCGGAGTGAAGCTGGGGATTTATGACGAAACGAGCAACTCTACCTATGTGGGCATTACCCAAACCATGTTTGATGCAGGGGGGCAAGACTTTGAGCGCATTGCTCCATTTGATGTATTGAATGTAAGACGCTACTCTGTTAGCGCCACCCACAATTACCTCATCAGCAAGCGCACCAAAATTACCACCACAGCTTTTGGCTATACCACTATGAGAAACTGGCAGCGCCAGGATTTTGCCTACAACAGCTTTGATGCTGAGGGTAACCTCAACCCTCCTCCCGGTAATTTCAGCGGTGTGGTATGGGGTGATGAAAGCGTTGATGGTGGTGCCATCTACATGCGCAACGGAACCGGAAACCGCAACCGAAGTTTTGATGTGGCAGGTGTTGAAAGTCGCTTAACCAGCAACTTCAACCTGGGTAAACTAGACAACGAGTTCACGGCAGGTGCGCGCTTTATCTATGAACGAGCCTTTGAACAGCGAATCAACGGAACCAAACCCGATGCACCCTCAGGAGTTCTTCGGGAAGATGAAATTCGCACAGGATATGGATCTTCGGCCTACATTCACAACAGGTTTAAGCTCAGCAAACGTTTTTCTGTTACAGCGGGCACGCGCATAGAGCATTTCGACTATATGCGGGATATCCGGCGACGTCCTTTCGACGGAGTAGTTACAGACACTTCGCTTGTAACCAGCAGCGCATTGGTTCAGGTTATTCCGGGAGCAGGATTTAACGTGCAGGTAAGCGATAAGTACGCAATCTTTGGCGGACTGCACCGCGGGTTTGCGCCTCCCCGCATCAAAGATGCCATTTCGGGTGAGGGAGAAGCTTATGAACTGGATGCTGAGCGAAGCTGGAACTACGAACTTGGCTTCCGGTCGCAGCCATTCAGGGGAGTTCAACTTGATGTAACAGGATTCTTTATGGATTTCTCCAACCAGGTCATCCCGGTTTCTGAATCCTCGGGTGGATTGGGACTGGTAGTTGCCGGCGTGATGAATGGCGGTGCCACGCAACACCTGGGTGTAGAGGGTCTGATTGCTTTTAACTTCGGAGAAATGGCCCGGTGGGAGAAATTCAACGTGCTGTTCGACGCAAATGTAACATGGGTGCAGGCCACCTTTTCAGAAGACAGGTTTAAGCAACAAGCCGGGCAGGACGTAAACATTGCAGGCAACCGCACACCCTACGCGCCTGAGCTGTTGATTTCCTCGGCGCTTACCCTGGAGCATCACAGCGGACTGGCGCTTCGCACCACACTCACGCACGTAGGTAGCCAGTTTGGCGATGAACTCAACACCGTGGAGCCTTCTGCAAACGGGCGTATCGGGCTTATTGATGCTTACACCCTGATTGACATGAATCTATTCTACCACATGGAAAAAATCAACACCACATTCAATATAAGCGTGAAAAACATCACCGACGAGCGGTATATCGTAACCCGTCGTCCTCAGGGAATTCGTGTGGGATTACCCCGGTTTATTACAGCGGGCTTTAAATTCAGTTTTTGATTGATTACCAAATCGTTTCGCTGGTCTGACAACCTTCTGCTGAAGTGCTTTTTCTGCAGAACACCCCTGTTCAGTCGGGGTAAAAAAAGTCCCTCCCACAATGCGTTTGGGAGGGACTTTTCATATCCATAAACGTCGTTTACCGCGAAAAGAACAGACGGGTAATGAAAATTCCGTTGCCGTCTCCTTTACCGGCATCGCTTTCCACCGCGCTGGTTACAAAGGTCAGGTTCCAACCCTGCGCAATCAACTCGTCAATTTTGGCCGCAATCAGTGCATCGTTTGAGGCAATGTTCTGAAAGTTGATCCCCGTCATACTGTAAAAGTTCAACAATTTGGTTTCGGAGAAATTATCCACCTTGGCGTCTTTACGACTCACCTTCCCCTGCTTGGTGTCCGTACCGTCGGTGCGCTCTGTGGTAAGCAAGGATATATCTGCATCCTCTTTGGTTTCAATAATTCTTGAGCGACCAATACCCGCAGGCACGATGCTCTCCACAATGGTCACTACTTTAAAATTTTGCTGGGCAGCTCCCTCAGGAACAGAGCAAAAGAACATTGCTACCACAGCGGCAGCCATCCAGAATTTACTTGTCATGTTATTTGGGTTTTTGATTTACAACCAAAAATACAAAGTGCGTGCCCGTTTGTTTAGCGACGCAGCTTCATGTAGAGAAATGTGGATCCACCCTTGTCATCATCGGTAACACCCACCAGAGACAGTTTATTCTTGCCCACTTTCAGCACATCCACCGACTCAATTTTACCCATGTAAGGCTCGCCTTTTTGCGTGACGCGCGCAATTTGCATTTCCCTTTTTTTGAGCTTTTTAAGCGGAATCAAGCCCACAAAACTGCCGAGCACCTCACCGTCGTCAAACGAAGAATCGGTGCGCTCAACCGACGCACTGAAAACCAATACATGTTCACCGCTTACCTTGGTCCCTCCTGAAAATCGTGCTTGAACACCATCAATTTCGGGTAATTCAAAGTCGTAAAAGTCAATTCTCAATTTCTTGCGCGCCTGCTTTTTACCTTTCCACTTCATAAAGCGCGTAAAGGCAAATTTGGGCACCAGAATCAGTTGGTTGGTGCCGCGGTTCATAAAAATGATATGGTCTTTCCATGAGGCAGCTCCCTCGATGTTGAAATCCTCCGGAGCGATGTTACCCTGCTCCATCATTTTGTTGTAGAGATGCTTCAGTGAGTACGACTTCACCTCGTAACCCTTTCCGGTAAAGCGCACCCGCGTCATTCGTTTGCGGTGCTCACCACTTCCTGAACCAAAAATGAGCAAGTCTTTGCTGTTGCCCCATTTGTAGTTCACCATGGCTTCCCAGTCGGGTTTTTCCTCTTTGGGAATGCGATCTACACCCGGTGTCACCTTGTCATGTATCAAAAAATGCTTGGTGATTTGCAGGTTGGTGTCGAGACGAAATAAAAACGGACTGTCGTCGCCCACCACATAAAAATACTTCCCCTTTTGCTCCAGCGCCGAAGC
>REDV01000154.1 GCA_007695365.1 Cryomorphaceae bacterium
AATCCTGTGGCCATTGCGGCCGTGCGGGTTCGATTCCCGCTCCGGGTACTTTTTCAAACTGTTTTCAGGAGGCCTCCAAAGGAATGGCGCGGCCTGGGTGAAATCCAATCAGTCTTCCTTTTTCTTTTTGGCCTTGCTTTTGGCCTTTTTCTCAGGGGCTTTCGTCTCAGTGGCTTCTTCTTTCTGAGCGCTTTCTTCAGAAGTAGCTTCTTCCCCTTCGGTTTGATCGTCAATCAGCCCGGCGGTTACAAGCAGGTTGTACCACTTGTAGAGTTTTTTCAGGTCTGAATTGTACACGCGGCTCTCGTCGTAATCGGGAACGATGGCGCGCAGGGTTTCCGACATCCATTCGGGGCTGTGGTCGCTGGCAGGGGTTTCCTTCTCTTCAAAATGCTTCCACATCTTCACAAACACATCCACCAGGGGAACATCATCGGTGGTGGTGAAAATGCTGATGTCGGAAAGCGCACTAACCTTGTCGCTGGTTCTAACCGGAATACGCTTGCTATCGGTGAGCGATTCGGCAATGAGCCCGTTTTTTGACCTTCCTACCACTTTGTACAATCCGGGTTTTCCGGCTACGCTGATGATGATGCTTAAATCCATGTTGATGTGTTAAGGTGGTGCAAAAGTAAAAATCTACC
This sequence comes from Cryomorphaceae bacterium, assembly GCA_007695365.1. Lineage (NCBI taxonomy): Bacteria > Pseudomonadati > Bacteroidota > Flavobacteriia > Flavobacteriales > Cryomorphaceae > Cryomorphaceae bacterium. The sequence continues at coordinate 645 of REDV01000154.1, forward strand.
TCTCAGTTACAACTACGCGCAGAGTTTGCGGACCCGACGATGTCTCAATCCGAATCAGGTAAACACCGGCCGGCCAATTTTGCGTGGCTATTTCAATGGGGCTGGAGGCGGCATGCTGCGGCTCAAAACTGTGAATTATTCTGCCGTCTGCTCCGAAAACGGTAATGTGCATTGCGCGCTCATTTCCAGTAATCCAGAGGTTGTCGCTCACCGGGTTAGGGTACGCTTGCCACGATGCATATTGCGATTCCTTCACGGAGGTGATGAGGAAGTTTTCAGGCCCGGAAATCGTCGCGCAGCCCGCTTCGTTACTTACCTCCACGGTGTAATCTCCGCTTTGGGTGGGTACGAAAAAATGTTGATTGGCATTTTCCAGCAAACCACCATTCAGATACCACTGATAAGTCCATGTGCTGTCATAGACCGTGAGCAGGGTGTCCCACTGGATGGTGATTTCAGCTTCGGGAAGGGGCGAAAAAACGACGTGAATCGTGTCCGACCGGCCGATACAGCCCGCATCGTTCAGTACTTCCACCCACCACGAGCTGTTTGTATCGGGATTCTGAAAGGAATCCGTTTCTCCCGTGTTCCAGAGGTAGGAATTGTAGCTGTCGGTTGTTTGAAGCAGGAGATCATCGCCTTCGCAAAGCAGAAGCGTACCTGCTTCATTGAGTTGCGGTTGAAACCAAAGAGCGTTGACTGCTGCCTCTGCGTCGAGCTTACCTGTTCCGTATGCGTTGTTGGGCACAACTCCGGTGAAATCATCGGGATAGGTGTGGTTGAGAATGGCGTCGCGAATGGTTTCCACGTTGGCCTGAGGACACATTTCCAACAATAGCGCGGCTGCACCCGATACCACCGGCGATGCCATACTTGTTCCCCCGTTTCGGTAGTGCATGCCGCCCTGGGCAACCTTAAAGGGTTCGTTGTTGATGAGTGCGGCCAGTGTGCTGAACTTGGCGGTGCTGAGGGTTAAATCTCCCGAGGCTGAAACCTCCGGTTTTAACCGCTCATCGCGTGTTGGTCCGTGACTTGAGTTGATGCTGAGCAAGCCTGCGGGGTGCGAAAAGGTTTGCAAATTGCCGTTGTAGTCAATGTATTGGTCGCGATTGGCGTAATTACCTACTGTGATGACTTTGGGAGAACATGCCCATGAACCTACAATGTGTTTGTGTTTGTCGGGAGCGCGGTAGTGGGCCATGTCGGGGTACACAGCTTCCGATGGCAGGTTGTTCCATAGCATGTTCGAAGTCCCGAGAACGGAAGTTGACCACACGTCAAATCTTCCCTGTCCGGTGGTAATAAACCTGAATCTGTACTGAGCAGAATCGGGCGTAGCCATGTGCACCTGCAAGCGGTATTGCCCACCGCGCGGAATGCTGAAATAGTCCACCACGCCCAATGCATTGCCACTTAAACTCCAAAGGGTGTCTGTAACCACCTCGTTGAGCGATGCCTCAATTTGCCGGAAAGGGGTTCGCCCTCTGAATTGGAGCGAAGGATTGACCCGGTCAGCCCCTATAGCGAAGTGCACATCCTGAAAATCGGCGGTATCGGCCCAAAGCTCAAAAAATACGGCCCCGTAGCCCAGCCCGCTGTTGTTGTTGTGCATGAACCATGTAAAAGCGGTGTCGGCCGTTACGTTGTAGCCGAGGTGGTAGGGAGCCCAGTTTCCGGAGTTTCCGGCGGCGGCTACCACCACACGGCCGGGCTGGGCGCTGATCATGCTGTCAATGAGTAGCGCTGCCACGTCCAATCCGTCGCGGGACCCGCTATAGGTGCCGAGGCTCAGGTTAACCACACAAGGCTTGCCGAGTTCATCGGCTTTGTTGAAAATATATTGCACGGCGTCAGCAACTGTAAGCGTCCAGTTGGGTACACCAAATTGCGACGAAACCACCACCAGGTCGGCGTCAGGGGCAGCGCCTTTAAAGTCCTCAATGGCCAGTCCGTTGCCTGCCGCTGTACCCGAAACCGTGCTGCCGTGCCCAAACCACTGAGGCTGATCCTGGTGCCCGGTGATGCCGGAGTCAATCTCAGCGGCATTCCACTCAGCGCCGTAACCGAAAGGCTCAGGGCCTGTGCCGTTTTGGGTTTGGTCCCACAGGTATTTTACGCGGGTGCTTCCATCGGCATGCTGAAAATCAGGGTGCAGCAGCTCTATGCCCGTGTCCACCAAACCCACCACCACATCTTTTCCAGTTAGGCCCTCAGGCCAACCCGAAAAGCCCTGGTGCACAGCAATAAAGCGACTGTTTACCAGCATGGAGTCGTTAAGAGGTTTGCCCGAAGAGCCAGTGAATTCCAAATAGTCAATGCCTGGCACGCCATCGAGTTGGCTGATTTCTCCCACCGGAATGCGAAAGCTTACCATGTTGCCTGTGCGGTGCAAGATGCTACCTCCAAGTTCGTTAACCGCTCCGGCAATGGCTGTTGCATCGCCCACAGCTGCCATGTGAATCATTTTAGCAGAAGGCGTGCGCTCAAGGGTGGCCTTCAACCCGAAATCCATGTGGGTTTTTTGCCCAAAAGCAAACAGACCCGGTAAAATGCCTAAACTACAAATCAGTAAAATGCGGAATGTCATGGTGAAAGGCGTGGGTTTTACTTTGGAAATCAACTTTGGCACAGTAGGTTTCAGTTCCGTTGCTGATCACCAGCCACGGAACCCTCAAGGCAATGTTGTAACGCGCCACCTGGTCGAAGGTTTGCTGGTTCAGTGCCACATCGGCGGCTTTGCATTCAACCAGCATCACGGGCTCGCCGTTGGCATCGTACACCAACAGGTCAAAACGCCGGGGTTTTCCGAGCACTTTCAACCCTTTTTCTACGCTCATCAAGCCGGGTGGGTAACCGCGCTCATCTTTCAGAAAATGAATCAGCCCTTGCCTTACCCGCTCCTCGGGTGTGAGCAAAATCCGCTTGCGGCGTATGGGATCAAAGATGTAGGTGTTTTGGCTCATTGGCGATGCGGGCCTGCCCATTGCTTTGGCTATCTTTACCCCTTCAAAGATACATTTTCTAATCGGCCTAAAGCGTATGGAAAGCAAAGAAGACATTGTGAACGACTGGCTGCCGCGATACACAGGTACACCTGTGAGCGACTTTCAGAAGTACATTCTCCTGACCAATTTTGAGAATTACATAGATATCTTCTGCAAGATTTGCGGAGTAGAGAAGCAGGGCACAGACAAGGCCATGTCAAACGCTACCTCCGACAACATCACCATCATCAATTTTGGAATGGGAAGCGCCAATGCGGCTACCATCATGGACCTCTTAAGCGCTGTGCATCCCGAAGCGGTGTTGTTTCTGGGTAAATGCGGTGGCCTGAAAGAGAAAAACAATCTCGGCGATTTTATCCTGCCCATTGCGGCCATCCGCGGTGAGGGAACGTCCAACGATTACTTTCCACCGGAAGTGCCGGCATTGCCGTCGTTTACGTTGCAGCGCGCGGTTTCATCCACCATACGCGATTTTGAAATGGACTACTGGACGGGTACAGTGTACACCACCAACCGCAGGGTTTGGGAGCACGACAAGGAGTTTAAGGCATACCTCAAGCGCCTGCGCTGCATGGCTATAGATATGGAAACCGCCACGGTGTTTACCACCGGTTTTGCCAACAAGATTCCTTGTGGCGCCCTGTTGCTGGTTACCGATCAACCCATGACCCCCGATGGCGTGAAAACATCCATTGGCGACCGGAAAGTAACTGCCAGCTTTGTGGAGCCACATATCAGAATAGGAATTGAATCATTGAACGAAATCGCCAACAAGGGCCGCTCTGTAAGACACCTCAAATTCGAATAAACCTATGGCTGCCGCAAATGCCGCTGCGAAAACACGCCAGATTCTGGCCGAAATGAAACAAGGGATTTACCATCCCATTTACCTGCTCATGGGAGACGAGGGTTATTATATTGACCTCATTTCTGATTACATCGAGCAACATGCATTGCAGGACTTTGAGCGCGAGTTCAATCAAACGGTGCTATACGGTTTGGAAACCAATCCGCTCGATTTGGTTTCTGTTGTAAAGCGGTACCCCATGATGGCAGAACGCCAGGTGGTGATCCTCAAAGAGGGCCAGCGGATGAAGAACTTCGATAAACTGGAACCCATCATTGAAGAACCAGTTCCGACCACCATTTTTGTCATTTGCCACAAAGAAAAAAAACTGGACGGCAGATGGTCTATTACCAAGCTTCTGAACAAAAAAGCGGTGGTAGTGGAGAGTTCTAAAATCAAAGAAAACGAAGTAGCCTCGTGGATTCGCGATTATTGTAAAAGCCACAAAATTGACATTTCCAACGATGCACTTCAGGTAATGGCTGAGCACATTGGCCCTGACCTGGAGCGTATTGTGAGTGAGTTTGGAAAGCTCGAAGTGGCGCTTCCCAAAGGTACATCCATCACCCCCGAGGTGATTGAGAAGCATGTAGGCATCAGTAAGGATTACAATGTTTATGAGCTTCAGAAAGCCATTGCAATGAAAGATTTGGCCAGGGCCTTAAAGATTGCCCGGCATTTTGCCAACAACCCAAAGGCTCATCCTGTAATTGCTACAAATGGCGCATTGATTGGTTACTTCACCAAACTGTATCTGTTTCATCACGTGCCGGATAGTCAGGCGGCATCGGCATTGCGCATTAACCCCTATTTTTTGAACGAGTACCGCACGGCGGCAAGAAATTTTCCGGTTGGAAAGGTAGAGAGTATCTTTGGTTATTTGCGCGAAACCGACCTGAAAGCCAAAGGAGTAAACAATGTTACGTCGGATGATGGCGCATTGCTTGAAGAGCTGATTTTTAAAATCCTCCATTGAGTGGGTTGCTCGTGCCCCGTTTAACCCCCGATTTTTTCCGCAAATCATAAAAATCCAACCGCAGGGCATTTCGGTGCAAATCGTTGGTAGATGGCGGAGTTGAATTCTGTACTTTAGCCGCCTGCATTTTTGAAAACCATGCTTTTGAACCCAAAAAAGTTACTCTTCACATCTGTTTTAGTGCTGTTTGCTGCGCTTGCAATGGCCCAGACTACAGGAACCGTCCGCGGCTTTGTGTACGACCGCGACGACGGCGAGCCCGTTATTTTCACCAATGTATTTTTAAAGGGAACCAACTTCGGAGCTTCAACCGATGTAAATGGTTATTACAACATTTCGCGTGTTCCTCCCGGTACCTACACCCTGATGGTAACCGCACTTGGCTACGACACCGCCAAAGTTGAAGTGGTTGTAAGACGGGGCGATGTGATTAACGAGCGCCTCCTGATTGGTGAATCATTGGTGCAAATAAAAGAGTTTGAGGTGTCGGCCGAGCGGCAGGAAGCACAAACGCAGGTGCAAATGTCGGTGCAGAAACTTACGCCCAAGGATATGAAGAGGCTGCCTGCCATCGGGGGCGAACCCGATCTGGCCCAATACCTGCAGGTTTTGCCGGGGGTTATTTTTACCGGAGACCAGGGAGGGCAGCTCTACATACGGGGAGGCTCGCCCGTGCAAAACCTGGTATTGCTGGATGGAGCCATCATTTTTCAACCCTTTCACAGCATTGGTCTTTTTTCGGTGTTCGATACGGAGATTATCCGGAATGCCGACATTTACACAGGCGGATTCAACGCGCGCTACGGAGGAAGGGTGAGCTCGGTAATGGACATTACCACCCGCGATGGAAACAAGAGAAGAACCAGTGGAGTAGTGGGAGCCAATACTTTTGGCGCAAGAGCCTTGCTGGAAGGCCCCATTAAAAAACAAACCGACGACGGCTACGGCTCATCTAGCTACATCTTCTCGGCAAAACACAGCTATCTCGATCGTACCTCGCCCAGCCTATACAGCTTTGTGGATCCTGAGGGACTGCCATTCAACTACACTGACCTCTACGGAAAAATATCCTTGAATACCAACAACGGTAGCAAGGTGAACTTCTTCGGGTTTTTCAGTGAAGACAATGTGAGTTACCAGGCGCTCTCTAACCTTGGCTGGCAGCAGTGGGGTGTGGGTACCAACTTCGTGCTGATACCCGGAGCAAGCTCTACCATCATGGAAGGTAATTTTTCGATTACCGACTACAATATCTCACTGAGCGAAAGTGATCTTCCCGCACGCACAAGCGGAATCAACAACTTTGATTTGGGGCTGCGTTTCAGGTATTTTCCCGGTGAAGACGAGTTCAGCTACGGGTTCAATATTACCGGATTCAGCTCAGATTTCAGCTTCTTTAACCAGTACGGTATTCGCATTGATCAGCAATCTACCAGTACCGAGCTAGCCGGGTTTATGACTTATACCAAGCGCCTCGGAAATTTTGTGCTGGAGCCGAGCTTCCGGGTGCATTACTACGGCTCACTGGGTGTTGCCTCGCCTGAACCCCGATTGGGAGTGAAGTACAACGTGACTGAAACATTCCGATTGAAAGCTGCCGGTGGGCTCTACAGCCAAAACCTGATTGCTGCCAATTCCGATCGCGACGTGGTAAACCTTTTTATCGGATACCTGGCAAGTCCGGATAATCTGCCTTCGACGTTGACGCTGCCCAATGGTAATCAGCGCGACATCATCAATCCCTTGCAGCGGGCCCAGCACGCCATTGTAGGTTATGAGTGGGACATTACCCGAAAAATCAATCTCAACGTAGAGGCATACTACAAGTACTTTCCGCAAATCACCATCCTGAACCGAAACAAGATTTTTGAAGATACCGATTCGCAGCAGCCCGAAGTGTTGCGCAAAGACTTTATTGTAGAAACCGGAAACGCATACGGTCTTGATTTCGCCCTGAAATACGAAGAGAAGAATTTCTATCTCTGGACGGTGTACTCGCTTGCCTACACCGACCGCTGGGATGGATTTGTAACCTACAATCCGTTTTTTGACAGACGGCATAACGTAAACATTGTGGCTTCATACACATGGGGTAAAGACAATCGCTGGTCGGCCGATGTGCGTTGGAACTTCGGAACCGGATTTCCGTTCACCCAAAGTGCCGGATATTACGGACCGAAGCCAACCTTTGCGGATGGAATTGACACAGATGTAAGCCAGGTGAACTCCAACAACGTAGAGATCATTTTTGGAGAACTGAACGAGGGCCGACTGCCTGATTACCACCGCCTGGACTTTAGTTTGAGCAGAATTTTTACCATCAGTAAAAACTCAAGCATCGAGGCCACCTTTAGCGTAACGAACATCTACAACCGCGAGAACATTTTCTATGTGGATCGCGTGCGATTCGAAGAGGTATATCAGCTCCCTTTGATGCCCAGCATTGGTGCCAACTGGAAATTTTAACACGACAAAAATGTCAAGCGGTTGTTTTAGAGCTTGATGGATATTTGTTTTTGTCGGCCTTGTGCAGCATCTATTTTTCTAACTTTGTTTCCCGTAGTTACCAATCTCAAGGCTCATGCTTGCGCAACCCAAGTATATCTTCGTAACTGGCGGGGTTACTTCTTCACTCGGAAAAGGAATCATTTCAGCCTCACTGGCTAAGCTTCTGCAGGCGCGCGGGCATCGCGTTACCATTCAGAAACTGGACCCCTACATCAACATTGACCCCGGTACCCTCAACCCCTACGAGCACGGCGAGTGCTACGTAACCGAAGATGGTGCCGAAACCGACCTCGACCTGGGTCACTACGAGCGTTTTCTGAACGTTAAAACTTCGCAGGCCAACAACGTAACCACGGGTCGAATCTACCAAACGGTGATTCAAAAGGAGCGCCGCGGCGATTACCTCGGAAAAACCGTGCAGGTGATTCCGCACATTACGGATGAGATTAAGCACAGCATTCAAATTCTGGGCAACACCGGAGAGTACGATTTCATCATCACCGAAATAGGTGGAACGGTGGGCGATATCGAGTCGCTGCCCTACATCGAAACTGTGCGCCAGCTCAAATGGGAACTGGGCAAAAGCTGCATGGTAATTCACCTTACACTGGTGCCTTTCCTGGCCGCTGCCGGCGAGCTGAAAACCAAACCCACGCAGCACTCGGTAAAAATGTTGCTGGAACTTGGCGTGCAGCCCGATATTCTGGTTTGCCGCTCGGAGCATCACCTTCCCGCAGATGTGCGCCACAAAATTGCACTGTTCTGCAACGTAGAAAAGGATGCAGTGATTGAATCGCTCGACGCCGCCACCATCTACGATGTGCCCGTGCTGATGCGGGCCGAAAAACTCGATGATGTGGTACTGCGCAAGCTGAACCTTCCGATTGACCGCGTGCCCAATCTCGACCGCTGGAATGAATTCCTTCGTCGCTACAAAAACCCCAAAACCCACGTAAAAATTGGTTTGGTGGGCAAGTACATCGAACTGAAAGACGCCTATAAATCCATCGCCGAGGCATTCAACCACGCCGGAGCCGAAAACGAGTGCCGCGTGGAGCTCAAATGGATACACTCCGAAACCATCAACGCCGATAACGTAGCCCAGAAACTCGAAGGCCTCAAGGGTATCATGGTGGCACCCGGTTTTGGAGAAAGAGGTATTGAAGGCAAAATTGCGGCTGTGCGATTTGCCCGCGAAAACAACGTGCCCTTTCTCGGAATTTGCCTGGGAATGCAGTGCGCGGTCATTGAATACGCCCGCAATGTGCTCGGCCTGGCCGACGCCCATACCACCGAGATTGCGCACACTTCCAACCCGGTGATTGACCTGATGAAGGAGCAAAAAACCATCGCCGAAAAGGGAGGAACCATGCGGCTCGGAGCCTATGCATGCAGAGTTGAGCCCGACACACTGGCCTATCAGGTGTACGGCTCAACCGAAATTTCTGAGCGGCACCGCCACCGCTATGAATTCAACAATGTATATCTGGATGAAATTCGCAAAGCCGGTATGCGAACCAGCGGAATGAATCCGCAGAGCGGGCTGGTAGAGATCGTAGAAATACCCGATCACCCCTGGTTTATGGGCGTGCAGTTCCACCCCGAGTACAAGAGCACCGTGGCCAATCCCCACCCCTTGTTCGTACACTTTGTGCGCGCAGCTGTGAAGATTGACGCGCTGGTTGCCCGATAACCCTGCATGTGGCGCCCTGTTGGCGACCAATCAATCTATCTTTTTACGGCTAATTTCGGGCACATTCAATAGCTCGGAATCACTACCTTTGCCCCCCTCTTAAACAAGGAAGAATGGATAGGAATTCCGTTATCGGATTGGTGATTATTGCAGGGATTATCCTTGCGTACAGCATGTTTTTCGGACCCTCACAGGAAGACCGCGA